>JALVKK010000194.1 GCA_027033875.1 Flavobacteriales bacterium | reverse complement strand
CTTTTAAAAACAGATTGGTTTCTTTTTCATCGGCATTGATTTCAATATGAACCCCGTCGGTCGTGTTATTAACCCAACCTTTGATTTGCTTTTGCATAGCTATTTTATAGACAAAAGGTCTAAAACCTACGCCTTGCACGATACCTTGTAAATGAATATGATAAGTATTCATCATCTCTCAAAATAAGGAATTGTAAAGTTACGACAGTATTTCAATTTTACAATAAAATAATTTCAATTTAATAAGTATTTTTTCATACAGCCGATATATATATATCGTATTCTGAAAATACTAATCATTTTTTGTTAAAAATATTATTTTTTCTTTTTATGTCTAATGTCATTTTATTAACCAAATCGAGCGTTACTTTTGTTACATAAATATTTATCATTTATGTTATGAAACCGACATGATTAAAATAATCATTAGACACACAAAACCTGTCCCGATTTTTATAATCATCAAAGGTTATCCCGACAATTGTCGGGAACCATAATGTTAAAATAAAAAATAAACAGATGAAAGTAGCTCATAATCCAAAACGGACACAGTTAATGGCGGTAATATGGGAAATTCAAAGAAAAAAAAGATTTGTTTCTCACGATGATATTACCAAAATCGCCAAATTATTTAATCTTTCGAGAATGGAAGTTGAAGGGGTGGTTACTTTTTACCATTTTTTTCACAGACAACATGCCGGTAACTTTACTATATATTTGAATGATAGTATCGTAGGACAACATGCCGGAATGAAAGACATAACAACAGTCTTTGAAAAAGAATTAGGTATCAAGACCGGACAAGTAACCGACGATAAAATGTTCGGTTTGTTTGAAACGTCTTGTATCGGTTTGAGTGATATGGAACCGGCTTGTTTAATCAATTTTAAACCCTTTGTTAATTTAACACCCGAAAAAGTAAGATACATTATTCGGGCGTTAAAAGACGGGGCAAAAGTATCGGAAATATGTGATGATCCAAAAAGTAAAATAAGATATACGCCCGGAGACAGAGCTGTTTTTTTCGGTGCTTACCAATCATTTTCGGCATTGAAAAATCTTGAAAAAAAACCGGAAGATATAGTTGATTTAATTAAACAATCAAAATTAGCCGGACGTGGTGGTGCGTTTTTTCCAACCGGTTTGAAATGGCAATTTGCTCGTCAACATAAAGCCGACAAAAAGTATCTTATTTGTAACGCCGATGAAGGCGAACCGGGTACTTTTAAGGACCGGGTGCTGATGCAAGAAAAACCTGAACTGCTCATTGAAGGAATGATTTTGTCTGCTTATGCTATTGGGGCAAGTGAAGGATTTATCTACTTGCGAGGTGAATATATGTATCTCAAAGAAGATTTGGAAAAAGTCATTCAAAATTATCGAGATAAGGGTTATTTAGGAAAAAAGATTGTCGGAAAAGATTTTGATTTTGATATACATATTCATATGGGCGCCGGCGCTTATGTATGTGGCGAAGAAACCGCTTTAATACATTCTATGGAAGGTAAACGTGGTGAACCCGGTACCAAAGAGTATTTTCCGGTAGAAAAAGGTTATTTAGAAAAACCTACGCTTGTTAATAATGTTGAAACACTTTGTTCCGTAACCAAGATTTTGGATATGGGCGTTGAAAATTGGTTGAAATTAGGTACTGATAAAACGCCCGGAACCAAAATTTTTAGCGTTTCAGGCGATTGTAAATATCCCGGTATCTACGAAATTGAATGGGGAATGAAGGTAAAAGATTTATTAGAATTGACAAAAGCCGAAAATCCGCATTATATCTTGCAAAACGGTTATTCCGGTAAATGTTTGCATCCGCTTGATTTTGAACGTCCTATATCAGGGGAAAGCGTTTTGCCTGACGGCGTTGAAGTAAGTGTTAATAACCCGGATGAATACAAACAAAAAATGTCAAATGTAGGTATTAAAAGCGGTGGTGCTTTTATGATTTTTAATTCTGACAGGAATATTCTTGAAATCATAAAAAATGTACAACAATTCTTTGTAAATGAATCATGTGGGGTTTGTGTCCCTTGTAGAGTCGGGAATTTTTTGTTGAATATTAAATTGAACAAAATATTGAATGAAAAAGTTACTGAAAAGGATTTAAATGAGCTTGTTCATTGGAGTAAAATCATAAGGACAAACAGTCGGTGCGGTTTGGGTATGAGTTCATCAAATGCTTTGATGGATACTTATGAAAAGTTTCCGCAAATTTTTGAAAAATTGACTGCTGATAACAAAAATCAAAACGAAAAATTTGATTTGGAAAAAGCTACCGGTGAATACGAAAAAATAATAACTGAAATTTACACTGATTATGAATAATATAGTTAACATAAACATTGACGGTAAAAAAATTAAAGCCATTAAAGGTGAAAATTTAGTAGATGTCGCAAGGGACAACGGTTTTCATATCCCGACCCTTTGTTATTATAAAAAACTTTTTCCGTTGGCAACTTGCCGGATATGTACTGTAAATATAAATGGCAGAAATACAACGGCTTGCACTACAAAAGTAGATGAAGGTATGCTAATAAAAACCAATACCAACGAACTGCTTGAGAACAGAAAGGCCATTATAGAAATGCTTTTTGCCGAAGGGAATCATTTCTGCCCGAGTTGTGAAAAAAGCGGTAACTGTGAGATGCAAAATTTAGGATATCTTATGGGGATTACACATACCCGTTATCCGCATCTTTACAGAGAAAAACCGGTTGATTTTACGCCACACAGAATGTTGATGAATGCCAATCGCTGTATTTTGTGCAAAAGATGTGTTGAAGAGATTAAAACCAAAGAAGGTAAGCGTGTTTTTTCATTTGTTAAAAGAGGCAATCGTACAACTGTACAAATCGATTATAAACAAGAAAGAAAACTTACAGATAACGAAGCTATTCAAGCTATGCATATTTGTCCTGTTGGGGCTATTTTGGTCAAAGGTGAGTCGTCCGGTAAACCTTTTGGGGAAAGAAAATATGATTTTTTAAATCAAGCCATTCAGCCTAAACTGAAAAACAAAAAGTTTGAATTAAAAGAAGGCGAAAAATTTGTCGTTGGAACTACCTCGCTTGCCGGCTGTTTTGGTTGTCATATGTCTTTACTGGATATCGATGAAGAATTACTCGATATTATTGAGATAGTTGAGTTTAACAAGTCGCCGCTAACCGATATTAAGGGGTTTAACAAACACTGTCATGTCGGGCTGATTGAGGGTGGCTGTGCCAATAGTGAAAATGTTCATGTGCTTCAAGATTTTAGAGACAATTGCGATGTGTTAATTGCCTTTGGTGAATGTGCCATAATGGGCGGTATTCCGGCTATGCGAAATTTTGTGCCGCTAAAAGAAACGCTGGAAGAGGCGTATCTTAACGGTATTACAACCGTTTTGGGGGCAGATGTTGTACCGGCTCACGAGGATATACCTAAATTGCTGGACAAAGTATATCCGATTAACGAGGTGGTCGATGTCGATTATTATATCCCCGGCTGTCCGCCTAATGCACAACATATTTGGAAAGTTGTGAAAAGTATTTTGTTGAACGAAGAAATACCTATTTCGCACGAAGAATTCAAATACGATTAATTATCAAATAAATTTTAAAAACAAAAAAATGAGTAGAAAAATAGTTATAGATCCGGTAACGCGTGTTGAAGGACACGGAAAAGTTACCATTCAATTAGATGAAAATAATCGGGTTAAAGATGCTAAATTTCATATAGTTGAGTTTAGAGGATTTGAACGTTTTATTCAAGGACACCCTTATTGGGAAGCACCGGTGATGGTACAACGTTTATGCGGTATTTGTCCGGTAAGCCACCATTTGGCAGCAGCCAAAGCCATAGATCAAATTGTAGGGGTTGATCCGGACGATTTGTCTATTCCGGCACAAAAAATCCGTAAATTGTTGCATTTCGGACAGGTTTTTCAATCACATGCTTTGCACTTTTTCTATTTGGCATCGCCCGACTTGTTATTGGGTGTTGATGCAGACCCTTCCATACGAAATGTTGTAGGCGTTGCCATGGATTTTCCGGAGTTGGCAAAAAAAGGTATTTTGATGCGAAAATTCGGACAAGAAATCATAAAAATGACTGCCGGAAAACGTATTCACGGTATCTCAACAACCCCGGGAGGTGTTCATAAAAACATCACGGCAAAAGAAAGAGAATATTTTCTCGACGGAAAAGATATTCCAAGCATTCATACCATGATAGAATGGTCATTGGAAGTCATTGATTTTATCAAAAAATATCACCAAGAGCATAAAGATTTTTTAGATACTTTTGCGGTTTATCCTTCAGGGCATTTAGGATTGGTCAACAAGCAAAACGGTTTTTTGGAACTGTATGACGGCAATTTAAGAGCCATAGATGCCGAAGGAAATATAACCTTAAATGATGTGCCGAGTGATGATTATAATCAATATTTTTATGAAGAAGCCAAACGCTGGACTTATTTAAAATTCCCATATTTAAAACATTTGGGTAAAGACAAAGGTTGGAACAGGGTAGGACCATTGGCGCGTATCAATGTGTGTAGCGGTATAGAAACGCCTTTTGCCGAGCAAGAACGTCTGGAATTTATGGCTATGACGCAGGGGAAAGTCAATAATATGACCATGTACACGCATTGGGCACGTTTGATTGAGATATTATACACGGCTGAAATGATGAAAAACTTGTTGCAAGACGATGATTTGTTGAGCAACGATTTGGTGCGTAAAGGCAAGCGACGAAAAGAAGGTGTCGGTATTATTGAAGCACCACGAGGAACTTTAATACACCATTATGAAGTAGATGATAAAGACCGTATCACACGTTGCAATTTAATAGTTTCCACAACACATAATAATGAACCTATGAATCGGGCTGTACAATGGGTAGCAAATAATGTACTCGACCAAAAAAAACAAATAACCGAAGCTATGCTCAATCAGGTTGAAGTGGCTATCAGAGCTTACGATCCTTGTTTGAGTTGTGCTACGCATGCCATGGGACAGATGCCTTTACAATTGCAAATATATGATGCAGATAACAGGATGATTCAAGAATTGATAAGAGATTAAAATGAAAATTCCTAACAAAACTTTACTGATAGGTATAGGTAATATTGGTAGAGAAGATGACGGTATTGGGTGGCTTTTTTTAGACAAAATATCGGAACAATTTCCCGGATATTTTGATGTGGAATACCGTTACCAGTTGCAAGTGGAAGATGCGGAATTGATTTCACATTACCATAAAGTAGTTTTTGTTGATGCACATGCCGGCTTGCAAAACCAAGCTTTTGTTTGGCAAAAATGTTCGCCGAAAGTACCGGAAACATTTACATCTCACGAACTTGAACCGGAGGCGGTTTATTATCTGACCGGAACCATTTACAGACAGTTTCCCGTTGCTTATATTTTGGGTATTGCCGGTAAAAGTTTTGAGTTACAAATAGGTTTGACCGATTATGCAAAAGCCAATCTGCAAAAAGCACTTGATTTTTTTCTGCATAAAATAATGAAAATATATTGAATACAGGACTTTTTATGTATGCATAAAAAATTTTACCTACCTGCTTGCAGGTAGGTAAAATTTAATGTAAATACTTGATTATGGAAAATCAAAATTGATTAATCAGTAGTATCAATTTTTATTTTATCCAATATCTCATTAACAGTCTCAACAACTTTCGGGATACTTGCTTGTACTTCGTCGGTCAAAGTAATATCCATAGGACTCATACCTTTGATTGAGACGGTAATCAAGATGATTTTTGGTAATTCGCCTTTAAATTCCAATGCATCAATCATATCTTTGAGTCCGACATCGTGCGCACTCAAAACCGTAGGGAAATCGGCGGCAAATTCCGGATAAATCACATCGATAGTACCGGGGAGTCTAAAATCCATTGTAGCGTCAATAAAAATGACTAAAGGATATTGAGCCAGAATCGGCATCAAGTCAAAACTACCGGTACCGCCGTCCATAATATCAACAAAATCAGGAAGTTGTATTTTGCTCAATGCTTGAACAGCATGAACGCCGACACCTTCATCGCCCATCAAATAATTGCCAATCCCCAGTATTAAAACCCGATCTTTGTATTTTTTATCCGAATAATCATGTGTTTGGTAAAACAATTTTTGCAATGCCATGACATCATCGGATATCATACTGATTTTCTTGTTTTTCATAAGTTATTCATCTACATTTTCAATATTGCCCTTTTCATCACCTTTATTCATTTGATTTTTTACTTTTTCTACAAAATTATTGATATTTTGTTTAATTCTTTCTGCACGGACAAATTTAAAACCGCTAAGCATTGCCGAAGCTTCTCCTCGTGCTTCAATGTAATCATGGAACAATACCAAATATACGTGAATAACGACAAAAGCCATGAAAAACCATGTAAACAAATGATGAACATACCTTGTAGCCGTATCTCCGCCGAGCAGCGGTACTATCCAATGAAACATTTTAGGTAACCACCATGCTGATGTGTCTGCTATCAAAGCCAATCCGGTTACGACTTGCAACAAAAAGAATAGCGTCATAATTAAATAAGAAAAGGCAGCCAGTGCATTATGTCCTATACTGATATTTTCCAATTTGTGAGCTTTATCTTTTTGTAGAAAGATATCAACTCTTAAGACGTAAAAAATATTTTTCCAATGTTTTTTGGTGTAAGGAATAAAATTACGCCAATTGGCAAATTGATTACCTGCAAATGCCCAATAAATCCGGAATAACAAATTAGCAATAAGGATATAGGCAAAAGCAAAGTGTATCAACCTGACGTAACCAAACCAAAATGAATTGGTAGCTTCAACATTTATGTTAAGAGCCGGCGGATTGGCAATAATAAAGCCCGTAATAACCAGCACTATTAATGAAAGTACCGTAAGCCAATGGAAAAAGCGTACAGCTAATTCCCATACATAGACCCTTTTATAATTGTAAGTTACAGTTTTCATAACATCAATTTTTAAATTAAATCATACAAGCACCACCAATTTGCAGTTGGCTGATATGTTTGCCATGTGGATCATACAGGTGTACGGCACAAGCCAAACAAGGGTCAAACGAGTGAATGGTTCGTAATATTTCAACCGGATTGTTCGGGTCGGCAATTGGTGTTCCGACTAATGCGGATTCATAAGCGGAAAGCTGTCCTTTCGGGTCGCGAGGTGAGGCATTCCAAGTAGTCGGGACGACCATTTGGTAATTGGCTGTTTTTTTGTCTTCTATAACAATCCAGTGTGCCAAACCGCCACGAGGTGCTTCCATATAACCGACACCTTTGGCTTTTTTAGCCCAAGTATTCGGATCCCATTTTTCCATATTGGACATACGGGTATCGCCTTTTTTGATATTGTTGATTAAACTGTCGAAAAATTCCAATCCCCAGTCTGCTAACAATTTGGTTTCCAATCCTCTTGCAGCTGTTCGTCCCAGTGTAGAGAATAATGCACCAACCGGAATATCCAATTTGTTCAATGCAAAATCAACCACATTTTTATATTCGGGTATGCCTTTGGCATAACCTACCAACATACGGGATAACGGACCTACTTCCATAGGTTTACCTTTCCAACGAGGGGTTTTAATAAAACTGTATGATTTTTCTACATCAAGGTAATCATAAGGCGGTTTTGGTCCGGTATAATTAATATTAGTTTCTCCTTCGTAAGGATGCAATCCTACTTCTTTTCCTTTGGAATAATCATACCAAGATTTGTTGACAAATTCTTGAATGTCATTAGTGTTTTCCAAATCAACTTCGTGAACTTTGCTCAAATCACCATCGACAATAATACCTTGCGGCCATTTGAAACTTTTCGGATTGCGGATATTATCGGTAGGCAAATCGCCATAAGACAGATAATTTTTAAATTTTGATACACCTATGGCACCCCAATCTTTGTAGAATGAAGCAATGGCGAGTAAATCGGGTACATAAACTTCATTGACGAACTTGTGAGCGTCTTTCAACAATTTTCCTACATAAGCCAAACGTTCGGCGTTCAAGCTACCGGCGTCGTCAAGGTTGACATTGCTGGCCATACCGCCTACCAAGAAGTGCGGGTGCGGATTTTTACCACCGAGTATGGTATGAACTTTTACAATTTCTTTTTGCCATTCAAGCGCTTCCAAGTAGTGTGCTACGGCTAATAAATTTACTTCCGGCGGCAATTTCATTGCCGGATGTCCCCAGTAGCCGTTGGCAAAAATACCGAGTTGTCCGCTATCTACAAATTTTTTGATACGAGCTTTTACATCGGCAAAATATCCGGGTGAGCTGTTATGCCATTTTGAGATACTTTGAGCCAGTTCGGAAGTTGCTTTCGGGTCGGCTTCCAAAACTTTGGTAACATCTACCCAGTCCAAAGCATGCAAGTGGTAGAAATGCACTACGTGGTCTTGCATGGCATGAGCAATCGTTACAATATTTCGAGCTATTTCTGCATTAGGCGGAATAACAATATCTAAGGCATCTTCTACGGCTCTGATAGAAGCGATGGCATGTACCGTAGTACACACACCGCAAGAGCGTTGGACAAATGCCCAAACATCGCGAGGATCACGTCCCTCGACGATTTTTTCCATACCTCTGACCATGGTAGAGGAACTATATGCATTGACGATTTTACCGTCTTTGATTTCTGCTTCTATTCTTAAATGACCTTCAATTCTGGTGATAGGGTCAACTACTATTCTATTTGCCATGATTTTGAGTTTTATTCGTTAAGATTTTGTTCGTTAATTTCGCCTCTTGTTCTATTTTCATCAATTTCTTTCTTTTTAAAAACATTTGAAGCGACAGCATGAATGGCGGCGCCACCTACTGCAGCACCGAGTACAATTTTACCTATTTTATCGGCAGTAGCTTCTATGCCCATACCGGGTATGTTTTCTAATCTTTCGTAGAAAGGTCCGTTGTCCCAGAAATTGTTTTCACTACAACCTATACACGGATAACCGGATTTTACGGGGAAACTCACACCGTTGTTCCAGCCCGTAGTACCGCAGGCATTATACGTAACCGGACCGCGACAACCTAATTTGTATAAACAATAACCTTTTTTGGCTTCTTCACTATCAAAACTTTCTGCATATAATCCTGCATCAAAATAAGGTCTTCGGTAACAAGAATCGTGTACGCGTTTGCCATAGAATTGTTTAGGACGACCTTCGGAATCCAATTCGGGAATGGTACCAAACAAAGCATAGTGTAATACAACCCCGGTCATGACTTCCGAAATAGGTGGACAACCGGGTACTTTGATGATAGGTTTATCTTTGATAATAGCGTCAACCGGTACGGAACCGGTAGGATTTGGCGAAGCAGCTTGAACACCACCCCAAGCGGAACAACTTCCAAAAGCCAATATAGCAGCTGCTCCGGCAGCGGATTCTTTAAGTACTTCAATAGCTGTTCGTCCGGCAATGGTACAATAAACACCTCCGTCTTTGGTAGGAATGGCGCCTTCAACTACCAGAATATATTTGCCGTAATTCTCTTTCATTGAAGCTTGTTTGGCTTCTTCGGCATTATGTCCGGCAGCTGCCATTAATGTGTCTGTATAATCCAACGAGATTGTATCTAAAATAACATCTGCTACCAAAGGATGGTCAGATCTGATAAACGATTCGGAACAACCGGTACATTCTTGAAAATGTTCCCAAATGACCGGAATCCTTTTTTTGGTTTCCATAGTCTTAACCAACTGGCCGACCATGCTGTGTTCTAATCCCATAAATGCCGTCATATAGGTGGCAAATTTTAGGAAGTCACGACGAGAATAACCTTTATTAATAATACTTTCGTAAAAGGTCTCTTCTCTTGTTAAAGTGTTTTTCATTTGAATTTATTTTGATTATACATTATTATTTTAATAATACATTATGGATTTCAAACAAATTGAAGTTTTTGTAACTAAAAAAACTTTATTACTGTAAAATTATAAAAAAGTTGTTAAAATATTTTATGACATTTATCATTTTTTTTTTTTTGAATGAAATATTTGTAAAATTTCTAAGAAATATGAGT
>JALVKK010000193.1 GCA_027033875.1 Flavobacteriales bacterium | reverse complement strand
AAAACTTAAAAATTGCCATGATTGGCGACTTGCGTTTAGGACGTACCGTACATTCATTGTCTCAAGCCCTTTCCGATTTTAATCCGACTTTTTATTTTGCTTCACCTAGTCATTTACAAATGCCCAAATACATCAAAGACGAATTACGAGCCAAACAAATACACTTTGAAGAAATAGAAGACATCAAACCCATCATGCCGGAATTGGATGTTATGTATGTAACCCGTATTCAAAAAGAACGCTTTGCCGTTTTGGAAGACTACGAAAAAGTAAAAGACGCTTACATTATCGATAATAAAATTCTCGAAAATGTCAAGCCGAACTTTAAATTGATGCACCCGCTACCGCGTGTCAATGAAATAAAACCGGAAGTGGATAGTAATCCGCATGCGTATTATTTTCAACAAGCCAAAAATGGTGTGTTTATGCGTCAGGCTATCATCTCAAAAATCATGAAACTTGTTTAATAACACCTTAATATTATGAAAATAAAACTCATTCTACTTCAATATTCGGCGTTATCAAAAATTTTTAATCCTCATTATCAACTCGATAACTGCGGTTAAAAATTTTCTCTAGCCTTGAATATTTTTGCATAATGAGTTTTACAGAAACATCTAAATCATCAAAATAAATCAAAATCCTATGAACGACAAAAAACAATTACGCGTTGACCCTATTAAAAACGGAACGGTCATCGATCATATTGCAGCCGGTAGAGCCCTGCAAGTTGCTGAAATATTAAATTTGAAAAATCCGGAAAATCTCATAATGATAGGTATCAATTTGTCCAGTAACAAAATTGGTAAGAAGGACATTATCAAAATTGAAAACCGAAAATTGTCCAAAGACGAAGTAAACAGTTTAGCGCTTATTTCGCCCAATGCCACTTTAATAATTATCGAAAATTATAAAGTTATCAACAAACAAAAAATCACTTTGCCCGAAAAAATACGCAAACATTTGGTTTGTCCCAATCCGAATTGTGTAACAAATATAGAAACCGTACCGACAAAATTTTGTGTTTCCAATCAACAACCGGTGGAAGTTCGTTGTGAATATTGTGAAAAAACCTATCGTATTGAGAATGTTAAATTTCGGTTTTAAATCATATCAAAATTTGTAACGGAATAAATATTTTTATATTTTTACAGATATTTGAACATATAAATAATTTAAATATGAAACCTTTAACACTACTTATTTTATTTTTGATTAGTTTTAGTCAAAATGCACAAACAATCTACACTTATGATTTTCTCAACAATCTCAACGGTTGGATAGCCAACGGAAACGCACAAGTTCAATACATAAGTCAGGGTGCTGCTACTGCCGGAGCTGCCGAGGTACAGGTAAGCGCTACCGGAAATATCGGTTCTTCGCAGTTTTACAGTGATTTTATTGATATTCCCGCAGGATACGGCGGCAAAGTTTTAGTAGCAAGAATCTATGCCAAATCGGACAGCATACGCGTGATGCGATTTAGAGTTTTGCTACATACGTCTAATGGCGATCATATAGTACAAACCCAAAGATACCGGTTAAACACTCAATATGAAAAGTATATTTTACCCGTTCCTCTCAATGATGATGATCAAAAAATCCGTTTTATATTTCAAATAGGTGAATCAGCCGGTACTTATTATTTTGATGATCTATCATTTGAATATGTTCCTTATGATATTTCCACTATCAATCAGTTTGAACCGCAAGTATATAGAGAGTTTAATTATGAACCGCAAGCCGTTGTTCAAAGTTTATCAAACCAATCGACAAATGTTCAGGTTCATATTGATACTTCGCAAGTCATCGCACCTGTTTTGGCAACGCAAATAGGTGTAAATGCTAATTTCAGAAGCAAAAATTCGTTGGTTAACCGTTCGCATCTCTATGAACATTTCGGGGCTTTTCGTTATCCTGCCGGTTCCGGTTCGGATATGTATTTTTGGGACGGAAATATTCCGAGTTATTTGAGCGGATACAGTGGAAGTTCAACTCATTTTTTAGACCAACAACATTTTACGCAATTCAAACAAGCGGCGCAAGGAGAAGCCAGTATCGTGGTCAATTATGCTTATGCCCGGTTGGGACAAACCTCGCAAGGTACCCGTGACGCACGTGTTAGTCAAGCAGCCGCTTATGCAGCCGGATTTGTCAATCAAATGAATAATGTATTGCAAGCCGATTGTAAATATTGGGAAATAGGAAATGAAAATTACGGACCTTGGGAAAACGGATACTACGTCAACGGTATTGTCTTAACAGGTAAAGAATACGGTGAAGATTTCAGAGTTTTTGTCGATTCGATGAAAACCGTCGATCCGAATATCAAAATAGGTGCGAATTTATCGACGACCAAATGTGATTGGATGAAAACAGTACTTCCCGAAATAGAAGATAAAGCCGACTATTTGATTGCACACCATTACAATGGTAATATCGAGACCGTACAAGGTATTAAAGATGCTATAAAAGATGTGGTCGATGATGTTATCCGAATAGGATTGTATGTAGAAGAATATACTTCAAAAAGTTTTGGATATTTTCCTCAAAACATAACGGAATTCAATTCGTCAGGGTATCAAACAACAACTATGTCCAATGCTATGTATTTGACCAATTTGATAGCTTCCATGATGGAACACCGGGTTAATTTGGCTACTATTTGGGTTAATGAGTGGAGTATGAACAGTAATTATGAAACGCATGGCATACTATCAAAAAACGATCCTTATCAAGCCAATTATACAGCTCGTCCGTCTTATACGCCTTTTTATTATCTTCCTATCTATTTTGGAAGCAGTATCGTTGAATGTAATGTCAGCGGAGATGATGATATACTGGCGCATGCTTCGGTTTTTGATTCCGGCGAAACCGGTATTATTTTAACCAATCCGACTGCAAATTCAAAAGAAGTACAATTGGATTGGGGACAAAATACAAATTACGATACGGCATTTTGGTATGAAATTTACGGCGATGATATCAATCAAGGTACTACAAAATTTTATATCAATGGACAGACTTCTACAACAACAGGTGGTGGTCCTGTAGATTTAGATGCCGTCATGCCATATCGTAGCAGTTATCAATCTGCCAATAATACTTTTACCTTACGACCTTATTCGGTTAATTTTATTGTAGCCGGCAAATTGCCTGTTCCTGAAATTGACAGTCAACCGGTATCGCAAGACGTATGTCCCGGCGCATCTGCAAGCTTTAATGTGACGGCACACGGACAAAATTTGAGTTACCAATGGCAAAAAAACGGCGTGGATATTTCCGGTGCGACAACAAACACCTACACTATCAATTCGGTTACCAATACTGATGCCGGCGATTATACTTGTAACATTACCGGTGATTTCGGTAGTGTTACATCTGATATGGCAACACTTACTATCAATACACCTGTTAGTATCACAACCCAACCGCAAAATCAATCGGTTAATCAAGGCGATGATGTAACCTTTACGGTGCAAGCACAAGGTAGCAACTTGTCATATCAATGGCAAAAAAACAAT
>JALVKK010000192.1 GCA_027033875.1 Flavobacteriales bacterium | reverse complement strand
CTGATTATTGTTGAGATTTCGAGTTCAACTTATATCAGGGACATACAATTATCAATTATCCCTCATCAAACAAACATGCTTCAAATCGAATGCAATTCGCCTCTACAACCAATTCAATCGCAATACCAGATTAAAAACCCTGTTTAGTCCGTAACGTTCAAAATCGACCAATTGTGTATTCCAACCATAGCTATTTTCTTCGTGTGATAAAATATTTTTACGGTTAAACAGGTTTCGTATAGAAAAACCGAATTTTGCCATATATTTTTTTTGATGTCCGAAACGATAATTGAATAAGGCGGAAAAATCAACGCGATTGTAAGCCGGCAAATAAGCAATATCAAAATCTTGCTTAATATTTTTGCCAGATTCCGCTTCTACCTCATCGTCATTAACCATATCTTTGTAATAGACTTGCGGCGAATGCCAAAGCCAACTCAAAGCCAATTGATAATGTTTCCGGTGAAACATCACAGTTGACAGGATCTTGTGTTTGATTTGAAAATCGGAAACAAAATCTTGATTATCTTTCAATTTTTCAAACCGGTAACGAGAACGCATCAAATCATAAGATGTCCAAAAATCAAAGTTATGATATTTTTTTTTGATATAAAAATCAATTCCTTGCGTTGCGGAACGCCCCATCAAATATTGGTGTTTATTGTATATTCTATATGGTACGGAAATCGTAATATTATTTGTTTTTTTATGATAGAAATCCGTTTCCAAATGCCATTTATTCTTCGTATATAGTATTCCTGCCGAAATTTGACGGGCTGACATAATCGGAAAATTGACCGGATCGGCAACTTGCCAAATTTTGTTTTCCAAATTGAGCAAACCAATAATCGTTTTATTGTTTTGTTGAATATTTTGATGCTTAATTTCGCCGGTAATCTGCAATTTTGTATGAGGTAAGATTTTTTTGCTGACAACCAATCTGGGTTCCAGATATACTTTATGCAACTCTTGATAGTAAGGAACTCGCACTCCGGCATCAATATCTAACGAATGGAATTTACGAAGCCGGATACTTCCGTAAACGGCTTGCGTATTATTCACATTTCTTAAATAATCAAATACATATAAGTCCTTATCAATGATTAATTTAAAAAGATACGCACTTCTTTTTTCATTATACCGATAGCCGAAATTGTAACGGACATTTAATTTTGGTCTGTATGAAAATTCCGTAGCAATCCCTGTGTGTGATACAAAATTTTCTTTATAGACATTGAGCAAATTATCTTGTTGTTTGATGATATTATTTTTAAAAACCAAATCATACCAGACCCAATCAAAAACCGTATTTACCCGCCATTTATCATTCAATTTATTTTGCGAAGTTACAGATAAACCGTCAGTTGTCGTATTGAGATTGTTTTTGTAATCATAATTATCAAAACCCGAAACATTATGATTAAAATCGAGTAATGATGCTAAATGGATAAAACTAACGGAGAGTTTTTGGTGTTGTGCCCATTCGGAGTTTAGTTTAAGCGTTAAATCATTATACCCAAATGAATTAAGCTGAACACTTTGTGTTAGAATATTGGTATTTTCAAAAACTTTATCTTCAAATTGTTTCAATCCGGGTGTTTCCCATATATTACGGTAAGAAGTTCGAGCCGAAGCCCTCAAGCTTAAATGCTTTTTTATAATAGGTGTTTCCAACTCAATATCAGTCGATAGAGCATTGAGTCCGCCACTTATTTTGAATGTGTCGGCAACATTATTACCGGACGATAAATCAATGACTCCGGAAATGCCGCCTTCGTAACGAGCCGGTGTCCCTTTAAAATAATATTTTACCCGCTTGATAATATAAGGATTGAAAGGAGATATCATACCGAACAAATGTCCGTTTTGATAAATGGGAATCCCATCATAATAAACTAAATCTTGATCATAATGTCCGCCTCTGATACTCAAGTTGGTAGCCGTTTCATTGAGACTAATAACACCGGGAAGTTGTTGGATACTCTCTAAAACATCCGGCTCTATTAAGCCGGCCAAAATACCTAATTCCTGCGGATATACTACAAAACTTCCGTCTATATTTTTTTTGATACCTTCGGTCAAATAAGCATTGACGACCACTTCGGCTAAGGATTGTTTGGTTACATCGTCAGAATCTGATAAAATAACATAAAATCCGTCTTGAATTTTAATAAATTGTAGTTTAAATTGTTGTGAAATCTTTTGCAACAAATCTTGTAAACTTATGTTTTGTTTAGGGCAACTAAAAAAAAAGTCTTTTAAGAGATCGGATTTATAAGAAAAATTGACTCGATATTCGGTTTGAATATTTTCAATAACTTTTTGAAGAGGGGTATGACAATATAAAACATTATGTGTTTGGCTTTGACCAAACACATAATGAATATGAAAAAACAAAATAAATAGTATGAGATATTTCTTTATCAAGATTCTATTTCAATCAAATGCTTATTTTTTTGTTTATATTTAATATTCATCGCTTTTGATAACAAATCCAAACTTAATTTTAGATTATTGCGCGGTAATGAACCGGTAAATAAAACTTTTGTATCTACTCCTTTATTATAAAATTTAATATTATACTGATTTTCTAATTCTTGTAACACATAAGACATAGGTATTTGAGTAAACCGGATAATTTCAGATTGAACATCCGGACGCTCATATCGAATCAATTGTTTTTGTACTTGATGATCGTATTTTTGAACGGATTGTCCGGCAAATAATATAAAATCTTTTTGAAAAGTATGCACGGAAACTTTACCTTCAAAACAAACGATTTTAAACAAATCCGATATGCTTTTCACTTCAAATTTGGTCCCCAAAACAGATATATTTCCATTTGGGGTAACTACTTTAAATTTTAGCCCTTTGTTTACTTCAAAATACGCGGCACCGTTTAATTTGATTTCTCTGTTTGTTTTCCAATTTCGTTTATTGTATGACAATTTTGAATGAGCTTCCAACCATGCAACGGAACCATCCGGCAAAACGATTTTTTGTGATTCACCAATAGCAGTTTCTACTGTAAACATAGAAGGAGATAAAAGATGATTCAAAGTTATAAGCAATATCAAGACAGCCGCAGCAGAAATGGCAATCTTATAATAAATATTTTTATGTTTGGCTTGTTCGGTTTTTAATATGCGAGATTTAATGTTTTGAAAAACAGCTTCCGGCATTTCGGTTTGCGTATGCTCGTACAATTGCAAAGCTTTTCTCAGCTTAATATAAGCCGTAAAATCCGCGTCGGACATTTGTTTTTTAAAGTCCGCATCGCTTATTTCACCGGCTAGCCAACGTGCCAAAATTGTATCTTCATTCATGATTTAGTTTTATCGTTCAAATATATAACAATTTTCTTATCTTTTACCCTATTTTTTTGCTACTAGCTACTTACCGCTATTAATTTTCATCTGTTTATTTTTTATTTTAACATTATGGTCAGATGTAACCTTTGATGATTAAAATAATCATTTCCTTGTGTGTTTAATAATTATTTTAATCATGTCGGTTTCATCTGTTTAAAATTTTTAT
>JALVKK010000191.1 GCA_027033875.1 Flavobacteriales bacterium | reverse complement strand
TACGGAAATATTTAAGAAATATGATATATGTCATATTCTCAAACAGACAACAAAATCTTCCGAAATGTCGTTGCTGTATTCGATGTGGTATCTTTGACTGTTATGTATAGATTCAGAATCCGGGAAAAAAGTTTATACCGAAATATCCGCGTCCCGTTTTTAATGATAACGGGAAGGCATAATAAGGCTGAATGATAATTTGTCCGAACAAATTGATACGGCTTGAGATACCCGTACTGAAAATAGGGTAGCGTATTTGTCGGTTAGCTTGTCTTTTCAGACTGACTGAATTATTGCTGTTCCAGATTAATCCGGCATCAAAGAAAATATTCAAATCCGAATAAAACATATTTGATTTAATGAGCGCTAAGCGTTCGGGTCCGGTAAAAGGAATACGGACTTCAAAATTGCTTACCAACATTTTACTACCGATCAAATCGGTGTACCACAGACTTTGTCCGTTGGTTGCCATCATACTTTCATACATAGCCGAATAAGAATAACCGCGGATAAAAAAATCGTATCCCAAATATAGAGGTGGCAAAATACCGTCGTCATAATAAGAGCGTTCCGAGTCGGGACCAAATCGGTTGTAATGGACTAATTTATAGGCAAAACTAACCGGTTTGACAAATATATATTTGCGATAATCAAAGGTAAACGTCGATAATGTATTTTTACCGAAATATTGCGATAATCCTATCCTGAATCGTTGTCCTTTCATAGGTGAAGTCAGTCCGAATACGGAATTGTCGCCGACTACGGCAGTCCCCAATTCGTGAAAATTAAAACCTTCGGGTGTTTCTTCATCATTTTTTTCATAACCGTAGTATCCGTAAGCATAGCCGGTATAAGGATCATAATGGTCATAATAAAAATTGTTTGCCGTGATTTTGTATGAATAATGAGCCAATGAGCCTTCCAATTCGGCTCTCAGGGTTTTGGAAAACGGATAAGCGGTATATAAACCTACTTTTTCTTCAAACATTCTAATGGTATAGATAGAATATCTGTCAACAGGAACATTGCTGTTATTGACTTGTATCGTATCTTTATAAACACCTTGATAATATGATGTATAAGGTATATGTGATAATGATGCGCCCCAGCCCAAACGGTGTTTTTGATTAAAATATGCGGCGTAGGCACCGAAATCATAAACTTCGCCGTTTAACGAAGCCGCTGCGTAGAGTTGGTGTTGCCCAAGCATATCGCTGAAAATCATACTCACACCACCCATCATACCGCTACCGTACATACTGGAAGTTCCGATACCTACCCCGATATTGCTTATATAATCGAGTTTAAATTTGGGTTTATATGGTTTTGTTTCTATTTTAAATGCTAAATTTTCGAATTTGTTGCGAAGCAAACGCTCTACAAGACTGTGGTTTAAATCCATTTCGGGTGGTAATAATGACGGGGCAATTTTAATGCTTTTATCTTCAACCGGTTGTTGATAAAATTTTGAAATTTCGGATTGTACCAATTGGTATTGATGATGAGCAAAATAATCATAAACTATCTCATTGGTTTGATAATTGATGCTGTAAGCCGGTGAAAATTTTGTAATCCCCGAAATACCGGTAAAAAATTTGGTCAATCGGTATATCTTTTGAGATGCTATATTATAACGATATAAATCTCTGAAACCGTCAAAATCCGATAAAAAGTAAATGTTTTCGGTAGTTTTGTCAAAATACGGGTTCATATTGTTGGCGCCCGGCAAAATAGGCGGGTAAGTTTTTTGTTTACCGGCTACATCTAAAATGCCGATATGATATTTTACCGGATATAATTTTCGTTTGATATAATAATAATCGGTTGTAAAAATGATTTTTGAGCCGTCACGCGACCAAGAGGCTTGCATTTCGGCGTACGGGTCGTTGGTCAATCGGGTGATTTGTTTGGTTTCGAGATCGTAAAGATACAAATCGGATTGTCCATCTACTTGCCCCAGTAATAAGATAGATTTGCCGTCAGGTGACCATACGGGATACGAAAAAGCTTGTAAGCCGGCGACATTGAGAATGTTTTTGATTTTTCTTTTGGCGACATCGACCAGAGCCAATTGATTTTTACCGTTTTTAAACACGATAAAAACAAAATATTTACTATCGGGTGACCAACTTCCCGCCGATTCAAAAGCATCGATAGCGTCGATGTGATTGGTCATCGTTTTAGATGAAATTTTGTGCATCTTACGGGTTTTAAGATCCGCTACATACAAGTCCATAGACAGTACATTTTTTTCAGACAAGAAAATGATTTGTTTGCCATCGGGACTGATAACCGGTGCAATATTCATTTTGCCGGCATTTTTTTGATTAAAAATGATGGTTCCGGTCGGGACCGTATCTCGTCCTGCTATAAATTGACGATAATATGATACATTGGCATCTTTCCATTGTTTTGACAAAGAATCCGGTTTGATATGCAAAACCGTATCGAGAGCTTGTTTTAAGCCCCAACGTAATGTTTGATAAAACAAATCTTTTATCTTATCATCGCCGTAAGTTCCACCTATATATGCCCAAAAATCTTGTCCGTAGCGATAGGGAAAATACTTACTCTTGTACAAATCTTTAAGTAGCGGAAAATCTTTGCTGTAAACGGCATCGCGCATCCACATGGCGGTGTGTTCATCATAACGTCCGAGTGATAAATATTCTGCCATACCTTCGACCATCCACAAAGGCACATTGGCTAAATTATTAAACGAAAGTGAATCGTCGGTTTTGATTAAATTGTACTGAAAAGCGTGTACCAATTCGTGTCCCAATACGTGATCGGTTTGCCCGAATGACGGTCGTACCGGCATAGTTACGCGGTTTTTGAGTGCTTCGGTAACACCGCCCGTTCCGACACCTATATTGCCCGAAATTGCCGTTGTCTGTTGAAAATCAGCGTGATCGTTATATAATAGAACAGGAACTTTATAGGGAAAAGTATCGTGAAACATCGTATAATGTCGATTATACCATTTTTCTGATTCGTGCAAAAACGCCGTTCGTAACGAATCGTTTTGTAAGTATGTATATAAACTGATATGCGGGCTTTCAAAAACTTTAAAATCAAATTCTTCATAACGGGGTTTGTTGCCACCGAAATATTGTGCATTGGCAAAGAGAAAGGCGCCTAAAAATATAATCGTAAAAATTTTTTTCATCGCATCGTATTGTTAATGTTTGATAATTTACTTATCATTAAAGCTAAAATGAGTTTTCAAAGTTACTAAAAAACATTTTATTGAAAAAAATATTACAATTCTTTAACAATCATAACTTTGTTATAATTGTTATAACATCGGTCCTTTTTTGTCAAAGTATCGTGATTAGCGTTTTTTGTCGTTTGATTTTTGTTTGCGTTTAGCTTTGTTTTTTTTACGCGAACTATCAAAGTTTTTTGATTTATTGGCAATTTCCGCAGACAATGTTCGTCCTTCATAAGTCTGTTGTTTTATGCCGGTAAGCAATCTGCCGGCTGCTTTGCTGTCAATTTCAAAAAACGAAAAACTTTTTAAAATTTCAATTTGACCGATTTCAA
>JALVKK010000190.1 GCA_027033875.1 Flavobacteriales bacterium | reverse complement strand
AATTTGCCGGATGTTACTGAAATCAGAAGCGTGTCGCGTTTCGGGTTGTCGGTGGTTACGATTGTATTTAAAGAAAGCGCCGGCACTTACTTGCCACGACAGTTGGTAAACGAAGCGCTGGCAGAAGCCAAAGAAAAAATACCCGAAGGTTTCGGAGAGCCGTTTATGGCACCCGTAAGCACGGGCTTGGGCGAAATTTATCAATATACCTTGGAAGTGGCACCCGGCTACGAAGACAAATATGACGATATGGCACTGCGCACTATTCAAGATTGGATTATCAAACGGCAAATGGCAATGCTACCCGGTGTTGTGGAAGTCAATTCGTTTGGCGGACGCGGTAAACAATACGAAGTTGCCGTTAATCCCGATAAACTCAAAAGTATGGGATTGACTATCAACGATGTGTATAAGTCGTTGAAAGACAACAACCAAAACGTTGGCGGGGCATATATCGAGAAAAATTATCAAGCCAATTTTATCCGTGGCGAAGGGCTGATGCGTTCGCTGGACGATATCAAAAATACTTTGGTCAAAAACATTGACGGACAACCGGTTTTTATCCGTGATGTTGCCAAAGTGCAATATGGCAATTTTTTGCGATACGGTGCTTTTACCAAAAACGGTAAGGGCGAAGCCGTAGGCGGTATTGTGATGATGCTCAAAGGCGAAAATTCAAATGAAGTCATCGAAAATGTCAAGAAACGAATGGCACAAATTCAAAAATCACTGCCGGACGGTGTGAAAATCAAAGCCTTTTTGGACAGGAGTAAATTGATTAAAAGCACGACTACAACCGTAGCTGAAAACTTGTTGTTGGGGGCTATTATCGTTATTCTGGTGCTGGTGGTTTTTCTGGGAAATATACGGGGCGGATTGATTGTAGCTTCGGTTATTCCGCTGGCGCTTTTGTTTGCTTTTATAATGATGAAAGTCTTTGGCGTTTGGGCTAATTTGATGAGTATGGGGGCTTTGGATTTCGGTATTCTGGTCGATGGCGCCGTGATTATCGTCGAAGCGATGATTTTTTACTTATACACACATAAATATATCGGGCAAAAATTGACTGCCGGTGAGCGGGACGAAATTGCTTTTAAATCGGCGAGTAAAATGATGAACTCGGCATTTTTCGGGCAGTTGATTATTCTGATTGTCTTTATTCCGGTCTTGGCATTGCAAGGCGTTGAAGGTAAGATGTTTATCCCGATGGCTATGACGTTTGGCTTTGCCGTTACGGGCGTGATGCTGTTGAGTTTGACTTACGTGCCAATGATGGCGGCTTTGTTGTTGCAACCGCCAAAAACCGATAAAAAGTCTTGGGGCGAAAGAGTAATTGAAAAATTTGAAAATCTCTACGTGCCGGTTTTAGATGGGGCTTTAAAGCATCAAAAAATGGTTTTAATTTCTGTTTTAATGCTTTTATTATCAGGAGGTTATTTGTTTACGCAAATGGGAGCAGAGTTTATTCCGAAATTAGATGAAGGCGACTTTGCATTTCAAGAGTTTTACAAACCCGGCACTGCATTGTCGGAAGTTGTTAAAAACGCAACTAAAATTGAAAAAGCCGTTATGGAAAATTTTCCCGATGAAGTGGAAAGTATTCAGAGCAGGATAGGTGTAGCGGACATTCCTATGGATCCGATGCCGATGGATATTGCCGATGTCTTTGTTATATTAAAACCGAAAGAACAATGGAAAAAAGCAAAGACTAAACAGGAACTGATGAAGAAAGTAGAAGCGGTTATCAAAGATTTTCCGGGTGTTAATTTTGAAATTACACAACCTATTGAGATGCGTTTCAATGAGTTGCTAACCGGTGTGAGAGAAGATATCGCTATCAAGCTTTTCGGTGACGATTTGAAGGTATTGTCAGATAAAGCACAGGAAATAGCCGGATTGGTGTCAGGTATTGAAGGTGTAGGCGGTATAAAGGCGGAAGCAACACGAGGATTACCGCAAATTACCGTTCATTACAATCGTTTGAAATTAGGGCAATACAATCTGAAAATCAAGGATTTGAATAAGATTATTGCAACGGCTTTCAGTGGTGGTATAGCCGGCAGGATTTATGAAGGTGAACGAATGTTTGATTTGGTTGTCCGCTTGGATAAGGCGCACCGCAGGAGTATTGAAGATTTGCAAAACCTTTATATCGATTTGCCTGACGGGCAACAAATACCTTTAAAAACAGTAGCGCAAATCAGTTACCAACCCGGTCCGATGCAAATAGGCAGGGAGAATACTAACCGCAGGACTTATGTCGGTATCAATGTGGACGGGCGTGATGTCAAATCATTGGTAGATGATATTCAAAAACTGCTCGATGAAAAATTGGAATTGCCGGCTGGTTATTACATACGTTACGGCGGTGCTTTTGAAAATCTGCAACGTGCCACGCAACGTTTATCAATAGTTGTGCCGTTGGCATTGGCGCTGATATTTATCTTGGTCTTTTTTGCGGTCAAATCCTTCAAACAGACTTTGATGATATATTTGGCGGTGCCTTTTGCTGCCGTAGGCGGTATTTTGGCATTGTATTTCAGGGATATGCCTTTTAGTATTTCGGCAGGCGTCGGTTTTATCGTTTTGTTTGGCGTAGCGGTATTGAACGGCTTGGTGTTAATCAGCAGTTTTAACGAATTGAAACAACAAGGTAAAGAAAAGATAGATGAGCTAATCAAACAAGGGGCTGTCCGCCGTTTGCGTCCGATATTTTTAACGGCTTCAACGGATATTTTGGGCTTTTTACCTATGGCTGTTTCCGCTTCTGCCGGTGCCGAAGTGCAACGTCCTTTGGCAACCGTAGTCATAGGCGGTATGATTACTTCTACTTTATTGACTTTGATTGTGTTACCCGTTTTGTATAAACTGGTGGAAAAGGGTTTTTCCGGTAGAAAAAAATCCGGTTTTGCCAAACCTGTCGTAGGTATATTCATCTTGTTTTTCGTATTGATGTCGGGTAAAATTACGGCACAGCAACCCGTTGAGTTGTCGTATCAAAAAACGATTGATATGGCGCTTGAAAATTACCCTGCTATCAAAGCGATGCAGTTGAAAATCAAGCAACAAAAAGCTTTGAAAAATACGATTTTCGATATAGGCGAAACCGAAGTGTTTACCGGACAGGAAGAAATAGGAATGCAAAATACAGGTGTTCAAAACACTATCGGCATAACGCAATCCGGAATAGCATTGTTGCAGACAGGCGCCAAAAAAACGCTGTGGCGTGCCGGTATGGATAAAGTGAAAATTGAAGCGGAGCTAACCAAAGCTACTTTGAAAAAAGATGTGGGTTTGGCTTGGCACCGGACGTATTTTGCACAGCAAAAGCGGGATTTGTATCGGGAAATGGATACGTTGTATCAAAATTTTGTCAAGACTGCCAAACTGAAATTTGAAACCGGTGAAACGTCCAAAGTGGCGTATTTGTCTGCTTTGTCAAATTATAGAAATTATACGATTGATAAGCAACAAGCTGAAAGTGAGTTTTTGGAAAATTTACATTATTTAAATCAATTTTTGGGTTTGAAAAACATTGATAATGTTCGCTTAAAAGCAC
>JALVKK010000189.1 GCA_027033875.1 Flavobacteriales bacterium | reverse complement strand
GTGACGATTTATTTGCCGGTATTACAACTCCTGTAAAATCTAATGCTAACAATATATCAGATGAAGAAAAAATGCAATTGATACAAACTAAAATGGCTGACATTTTGGATATTTTGGGGCTGGATTTGCAAGATGACAGTTTGAGTGGCACCCCGCGCCGTGTAGCCAAAATGTTTGTCAAAGAAATTTTTAAGGGGCTTAATCCGGAAAATTTGCCAAAATTATCATCTTTTGAAAACAAATATAAATACGGTGAGATGCTGGTCGAAAAAGATATCAGTGTTTTTTCAACTTGCGAACATCATCTATTGCCGATTATAGGTAAAGCGCATGTAGCTTATATTTCAAGCGGACGGGTTTTAGGCTTGTCAAAAATAAACAGAATTGTTGACTATTTTGCACGGCGACCTCAGGTTCAAGAACGCTTAACCGTACAAATAGTCAAAGCCATGCAAGAAGCCTTACAAACCGAAGATGTAGCTTGTATTGTTGACGCCAAACACATGTGCTTGGTATCACGTGGCATCAAAGATATTACATCATCGACTTTAACCGCCGAATATGCCGGAAAATTTAAAGATCCGGAAGTGCGTAAAGAGTTTTTGAGATATATCAACACAGATACAAAGTTTATTGTATAGTAGAAAGTGGAAAGCGAAAAAGTGCCAAGTGCCATGTGGAAAGTGGAAAGTGCGAAAGGAAATTAGAAAGTAGATTTTAGAATGAACTATAAAATAACATTATACTTGGAACTTCCGACATCAAATAACCCCCTACAAAAGTAGGGACAGGCAATTAACCAGCATCACCAAATAACCAGATAAATGAAAATATACAATTCCCTAACCGGTCAAAAAGAAGAATTTAAACCTCTAATTCCCAAGCATGTAGGCATGTATGTCTGCGGACCTACGGTTTACAGCAATGTGCATTTGGGCAATGTACGGACTTTTATCTCTTTTGATGTGGTTTACCGCTATCTCAAATTTTCGGGATACAAAGTGCGTTATGTCCGCAATATCACCGATGCCGGACATTTGGAAGATGACAGTCAAGAGGATAAAATCTCTAAAAAAGCCCGCTTGGAAAAACTCGAACCTATGGAAATCGTTCAACAATATACGATTGATTTTCATAAAGTACTGGATTTGGTTAATAATTTGCCGCCTGATATCGAGCCAACCGCTACCGGACATATTATAGAGCAGATAGAAATAACGAAAGAAATTTTAAACAAAGGTTATGCTTACGAAAGTAAGGGTTCTATTTATTTTGACGTAGTCAAATACAATAAAGATATTGACAAATACGGTAAACTGAGCGGTCGCAATATAGAAGAAATGATTGCTAATACCCGCGAGCTTGAAGGTCAGGATGAAAAAAGAAATCCGCAAGATTTTGCGCTTTGGAAAAAAGCCAAGCCGCAACATATTATGCGTTGGGTCTCGCCTTGGGGTGAAGGATTTCCGGGTTGGCACTTGGAATGTACGGTTATGAGTACCAAATATCTAGGCGAACAATTTGACATTCACGGTGGTGGTATGGATTTGAAATTTCCACATCACGAATGTGAAATAGCTCAAGGAAAAACCGCCAACGGGGTTGACCCCGTACGCTACTGGATGCATGCCAACATGTTGACTCTCAACGGTAAAAAGATGAGTAAGTCCACCGGAAACCATTTGTTACCCAACGAGATTTTTAGTGGTAATAATGATTTGTTGAGCAAAGCTTATTCGCCCGCAGTGGTACGCTTCTTTATGATGCAAGCTCATTACCGCAACGTTTTGGATCTGTCCGAAGATGCTTTGTCGGCTGCTGAAAAAGGCTATAAAAAATTGATGGAAGCCGTTAAAACTTTAAAAACTTTGCCTGTTTCCAATAAAAGTTCAATTGATGTTAAAGCCTTGATAAACAGCTTTTACGAAGCTATGGACGATGATTTTAATACACCGGTGCTGATTGCCAATCTCTTTGAAGCCGTGCGGTATATCAATTTGGTAAAAGACGCTAAGGAAAGCCTTATGTCGAAAGATAAGGAACTATTGGAAAAAGCCGTTAACGATTTTGTTTTTGAAGTTCTCGGATTGCACAAAACACAACAAGAAGCCGGCAATAACCAAGCCTTTGATAAGAGTATTCAATTGTTAATTGACATTAGAAATCAAGCCAGAGCCGAAAAAAATTGGTCTTTATCCGATCAAATCAGAGATGAATTAGCCAAGTTCGGCATTCAACTCAAAGACGGCAAAGACGGAACGACTTATAGTTTTATCAGTTAAAAGTTTGAAATGTTCATAATGTTAAATGTTAGTATTGAATTGCCGGTTGGATAAGGAAAATAAAAGATAATTATCTCGGATATCCGACACCGGACATCTGAAATCACACTCATAAACGAAAGAAACTTTCAACTTTTAACTCAGGTTACTGAGCCTGTCGAAGTACAACTTTCAACTCAAATAGTCATCGCCAAACGCCCCATAACATATTATCTACTTAAATGGAACGCCAAAATAAAAAATCACAGGTTAAAATTTCTAGCTCTGTGGTTGTTGCATACATTTAAACGGCGTTATTTTGCGGTTAATTTTGATCCTGTTTTGGCATGCAATCTGCGTTGCAAGATGTGCTATTTTACCGATGAGAATTATGTCAAAACATTGAAAGGCAGTTTTAGCCGTGAAGATCTGGACCTTTGGGCACGTCAGAGTCTGCCACAAGCCTTAAAACTTCAAGTAGGTTGCGGTGCAGAGCCTACGGTTTACAAGCATCTGGACAGGGTTTTTGAACTGGGAAAACAATACGGCGTCCCCCATATTTCCATGACTACTAATGCCAATCTGTTAACGCGTGAGAAACTTCAAAAATTGGTCGATAACGGCTTAAATGAAATTACGGTTTCATTGCACGGCATCTATCAAAATACTTATGAAGAATTGATGCAAAAAGGCGATTATCAAAAATTTCACAAGGCGTTGCAAATCATTAGCGACATAAAACAAACAAATCCCAATTTGTTGTTGCGAATCAATTATACTTTTAACGAAGATAATTTTACCGAACTCAAAGATTTCTTTAAGGTTTATGGCAGGTATGGGGTAGATATCATCCAAATCAGACCCATTTCAAAGATTGGTGAAACAGCCTATAACAATTTTAGTTTGGAAAAAATCATTCCGGTTTATGATGATTTTATCAAAATGTTTAAAAAGGAAGCTGCGTTAAATCAGACAACATTAATGGCGCCTGCCGGCATAGACAATCTGATTAAACGTGAGAATGACAGTAGTGTTATTTTTAACTATACCTATTTTTATGTATCACCCACACATTTTTGGCGAAAAGATTTTGATTGGAAAAATCAAAATTTTAGAGACTATACCCGTCAAATAGGTTGGGGTAAGCAGTTGATATCCAACGTCTTTAAGAGTAAAAAACAGTTACAACATCTTTTGCGAGATCAGAATTTAAATTATGATGTGGATTTTTAAAATTCTTTACTGATTTTATCATTCATCAACTCGTTGTAAATCAAGTTGTAAGACAAATCACGCAACTCTTTTGCGTCATCTAAAGTAAGTTGAT
>JALVKK010000188.1 GCA_027033875.1 Flavobacteriales bacterium | reverse complement strand
AAGTGCCTAGTAAAAAGTGCCAAGTGCGTTTTAGGTTCATAGCGTATTTTGTTAATAATGATTGTTTTCGTTAGATGTCCGGTTCCTGATGTTTTGTATTAGGTGCCGGGTGCCCGATGTCGGATTTGGATGTTGGATGTCGGATGTCCGGTGTTTAATGTCATTTCGAACGACCCCGACTTTCGTCGGGGGAGGAGAAATCTCATTTTTTGATTTTTTTAGACATTGCGGTGCATATTAAACGTTGCGTGCAACGTCTCTACATTATCAATTTTCTATTTTCAATTTTCAATTCATCCGTACTTTACTCTTTTCACTAGGCACTTTCCACTTCGCACTTTCCACTAAAACCCCGCACTTTATCGCTTTATCGCTTGGCACTTTCCACTTTGACGCACTGTCCTGCGTCTCTACACCTCCCCTCTGCGTTTTTCCAATTCCACTCTTATTTCTTTTGCTTTTTTAGCGGTAATCGGATAAAATGTCAATAAAATCATAGCGATAGACAAGGCTATCAGGGGTAATACCAAAAATCCGATACGCATATTGGTATAAACGCCTTCCGGTTGATTGTTTCCGAATTTTGCATCAAAACCGGTCATTTCCAAAAGTGGTCCGGAAATCAAAAAACCGACCATAAAACTAATTTTCAATACCCAAGAATATATGGAAGCAAAACTACCTTCGCGTCTTTCTCCGGTATGTAATTCATCATGATCGACTACATCGCCCTGCATAGAAGGTAACATCAACCATAGTCCGGCGTAACCGGCGCCAATAAATACCGTATTTATCAACATCCAATACGGGTGAGCGGGATTGAAAGTCCACCAAGTTGTCGCATAAGAAAACAAAGCTAATCCAATAGCAATCATCAAAACCCTTTTCTTTCCTATTTTTTCTGATAACCATCTGAAAAACGGAATAAACATCAAACTGAATACCGTATAAACTACTGTCCCGTAACCTGCGAATTTGGAACCTTCGCCCCAGTCGCCACCTAATACATAATAAGTACCTACATATCTGCCGTAACCATCAAAAACGGCTTGTCCCATCAAGAAAAATACAGTCAATAAACTTAAAATCATAAAAGGCTTATTGCTAAATGATTCTTTCAAACCCGTAAAAAGATTGATTTTACCTTGACTTTGAACCACTTCCGATTCGTAATAACGTTCTTTAACAAAAAGAGCCGGTAAGATTCCAAAAATAATGATTACAACACCTATAATAATGCTAATATATCTCATACCGTTAAGAGGACTGGCAACTTCCTGTCCGTCTTTGATAATAAAAAATACCGGCAACATAGACAACCACCATACCCAACCGTTGACAAATCCGGCAATAGTTTGAAAATAACTTCTAAATTCCGTTACTCTTGTTCGCTCATTATAATCAGGTGTCATTTCCATTAACAAACTTTGATATGGTACAGCCCATACAGTAAAAAATGTATAAAAAACAACCCCAAAACCAATCACCCAAAACATAATTTGAATTTGTGATAAATCGGTTGGAAACCACCAAATCAGCGGATAAGTTAATCCGGCCATAATTGCACCGACAAGGATATATGGGCGACGGCGTCCCCATTTGGTGCGGGTGTTATCGGATATCCAGCCCATAATCGGATCGAGCATACCGTCCCAAAGTCGCAAGGACATCAAAATAATAGCGACATAGGTCGGTGGTAATTTGAGTTCCATATTAAAGACCTGATAAGCAATACTCACCAATACCCAGATACCTAATATGTCAACTGGACCTCCGGCTGCATAGGCCATTTTTTTCCAAAACGGCACTGTATCTTTTTTCTTTATCGTTTCTTGTATTTTCAAATTTTCATTTGACGATTCATTTTTATCATTTTTATCGCTGAAAAGAACATTTTTATTAGAATCATTCATAGTAAGTTATTTTATTGTCCGAGTATGACTTTTACATCAAATACTTTATTTTTTTCGTTAGTTTTCAATATATTCGAATCTATTTTTTTTCCATTCACTCTTATTTCTTTTACCCCTTTTGAAACATGTTCGGGATTTAATACTTCAATATGATAAGTATTCGTTCTGAAAATCCGCTTTACTTTATATCCGTTCCATTCATGCGGAATAACCGGATCAATCAACAAACCTTCATAGTCCGGACGAATACCGAGAATATATTGTGTTATCGCTACAAAATTCCAAGCAGCAGTACCTGTCAACCACGAATTTTTAGCTTCACCGGGTACAACCGCTTCTTTGCCGGCAATCATTTGTGCATATACATAAGGTTCCAATTTATGCAATTTTTGAATATCTTGCAAAAATGCCGGTGCTGTTTTTTTATAGTATTCATAAGCTCTTTCAGCGTTACCTTGCATGGTTTCGGCTATCATCACCCAAGGATTGTTATGACAAAAAATACCGCCGTTCTCTTTGTATCCGGGCGGATAGCTCGTTATTTCGCCCAACTCTAACCGGTATGTTGTATAAGCCGGATAATTTAATACGATGCCATAGGGTGTATCCAAATATTTTTTGACATTATCCAAAGCTATTCGAGGCATATTCTCTTCTTGTCCTATCCGAGCCATGGCACACCAAGCATTAGACTCAATAAATATTTTACCTTCATCATTTTCATTACTCCCTACTTTACGACCATAATAATCGTAGGCTCTTAAAAACCAATTGCCGTCCCAACCATAAGATATAACCGCTTTTTTCATCCGGTCAACTTCTTTTTGCGCTCTTTTCGCTTCCGGTTTTTTTCCCGACAACTTACACAATCTTACATATTCTTGCCCGTAATATACAAAAAGTCCGGCAATCATCAATGATTCTGCTTTACTTCCTTCGGTTTTATTTTCGGTTGTTTGAAAAGATTCGTCGGGATCGGTAGAAAAACAATTCAAATTTAAACAGTCATTCCAATCGGCGCGTCCTATTAAGGGTAAGCCGTTCGGTCCCAAATTGTTAGTCGTAAAGTAAAAAGAACGTCGCAAATGCTCAAACAAGGTATCTGCCAGCAATTCGTTATTGTCAAACGGCACTTTTTCATCGAGAATACTGAAATCTCCGGTTTCTTTGATATAAGCAGTAACGCCCAAAATCAACCACAGCGGATCATCGTTAAAACCTGTTCCAATATCATTATTACCACGTTTGGTTAAAGGTTGGTATTGATGATAACAACTACCGTCGGAAAATTGTGTAGCTGCAATATCCAAAATACGTTGACGGGCACGCGCCGGTGCTTGATGTACAAATCCGATTAAATCCTGATTGGAATCGCGAAATCCCATACCACGACCGATACCACTTTCAAAATAGGAAGCGGAACGCGAAAAATTAAAAGTGATCATGCATTGATATTGATTCCATATATTGACTTGTCTGTCAAGTCGTTTGTCATGCGAAATCAATTGAAATTTTTCCAAATTGCGTTCCCAATATGTTTTTAGTTCCAGCCATGCTTTATCAATTTTTGCAAGTGTATTATACTTGTCTATCAATTTTTTGGCTTTATTTTTATTAATAATTCCTTTGCTCTCCCATTTATTATCAGGATTATTTTCTACATAACCCAAAAGAAA
>JALVKK010000187.1 GCA_027033875.1 Flavobacteriales bacterium | reverse complement strand
AAAACGTTTCCTTCTTCCGTAAAGAAATCATAAAATCCTTCAACGCCGTTATTTGTTGCTTGTGTGGTTACATAAGGGTAGCGACCAATACCATATTCTTGTAATTCTAATAACGGGGTTGTTTTGGAACCTTTTATTTCAAATAAATCGATAAGATTAAATGATTTCCAATTTTCTGTGTTTAATTTGATTTTTTCATTGATATCGGGTTTAGGGCTAATTTGGGAATTTATTTTATCGTAATATTTTTTGAGCTTTGAAATTAAATCGGAAGGTATTTTTTCAGGTATGAGTAAATCTTTAAGTGTTTTATTGGCTTGTCTGCCGTAATTATATCTAAATTTATTTGCAGAAATGTATTTGGAATACGCTAACATTTCAATTACTGACATTTCTTTTTTTGGAATAAGTATGTAAATATCACGACCACTGTAATAAGGGATTGGTTGGTAAAAAGTAGATAAAACAGAACCACCGCCTGCAACAGATAATGTATGTGCCGGATTTGGGGGTATTTCTATTTCTTTTTCTACAAAAGCGGATACACCATTGTTTTTTTCTGTCCTTGAAACAAACGGAATAGCATTATAATCCGTTTTATTACATTCGGTTAAATGAACCAATTCTAAATTGATGCCATAATGAACATTGAAAATATCTGATATTTTTACAAACTTATTCATCATTCAATTTGTCGTATATTTTATTTTGATGTAAAAATGTAACATAATCTAATACGGCTTGTTCAAAATCCTTATCGGATAATTTACTATAATCAGTTTCCATATAGGCTTCTGCCGACCATTCCATATCGGCAGTTACAATTTTGTTTATGCTAAAACCGGGTTCTCGTTTTCTGTTTATAAAATTAGATAACCATTTTTCTTTTATATCTTTCCATTTTCCGTAAGCATCAATACGTCCTTTGCCTTTTCTTTTTACAAATCCGTCGTCTTTGTAATATCCAAAATAGGTTTCTTTATTTTTTGGATGTGGTTTATGTGCCGTAAAAACCATAATACACGAAACTACATTAACTTTTGAGTTAAAAAATAATTCATCAGGCATTGATAAAACGGCTTCCAAAGTGTGTTTTTCAAGCAATTTTTTCTTGTATTCATAAACTTTTCCTTTGGTTGCCAAAGCGCTTTGCATTGGTACAATTGCCACACAAGTTCCACCGTCAACAAGCGTTTCTAAATTATTCAAGACAAATTCAAGTTCATCAGTATCTGTTTTTTTGTTTGATTTATAGGGTGGATTTAAAAAACCAACGGTTGGCTTTTTTTCTTTGACAATTTTCATTATTTCAGGGTTAAAACAACTACCGTTTAAAATATTTGTTTTGCCGTCCTGATGTATATACATATTTGAAATTGCCAAAGCAAAAATATGTGATTGATATTCTACGCCAATTAATTGCTTTGACTTTATTTCTTTGATTTTATTTTCATCATTTTTTGCGTCTTTAATCATTTGGCTCATTGCACTGATTAAAAATCCACCTGTTCCCGTGCAATTATCATAAGCAACGGAATTTTTATTGACTTGTGCCAATTCTGCAAAAAGTTCTGTAATGTGTGGCGGTGTTAAAACGATACCAAGACCTTTATCGCTATTGGCGTATCGTAAAAATTCGATATATAATTGTCCAAGAACGTCAAAATATTTGTGAGATTTAATAAAATCATTGATGTTTTCGTCAATTTCATCAATAATTTCTTTCAAAACGCCGTCTTTTTTAGAAAGTGATGTGTCAGTTTTTATAAAACTAAATTGAATTTCAAGATTTTCTAATTTTTTATCGGTAATATTGGCACTTTCTAATTCATTTGATACTGTTTGCACTAATGCGTTTGCTAAATTTTCAGGTTTGGAATATGAAGCATACGATTTATTAAAAGGTTCATTTTCAAGAGCAATTAAAATGGCACTAATCAATAAACTTCTTTGATTTTCAAGAATTTTGTGTATATGTAATTTGTCGTTTAGCTCTTTTGTAAAGTCAAGTAAAGTATTGTAGTCTTGTCTAAATTTTTCGGGACTATGCAAATAACCTTTAAGGTAATTGTCAGGTGATAATAATTTATCATCAAATATTTCAGTTGCTTTTTTTTCTCCTTTTAAGTGTAAAAAATGAGAAACTTTTAAATTTCGCACATTTTCGCCACTTACGGCAATTGCCAGTACGTCAAAATCTTTTGATAAATAAGAAGCGTATAGCAAAGCACCGTCCACGGCATAATCTGAATATTTGTCTCGATATTTACTTTCGTGTTTTGTAATGTCTGCTTTGCATTCAATTACGATAAGAAAATCAGAATTTGTTTTGTAAGTTATGATAAAATCAGGATAACCTGCGCCACTTCCTTTTTTTGAGGCGGTTTGAAGTAATTTTTGCACTTTTGGAATTTCAGAACTTTGCTCTTCTATAACAATATTCTCAAATTTTTCAAAGTGTTTTCTTACTATTTGTTCCGTTTTTCTTTCGTTTGCCATATTAAAATTAATTCAATATTCAAAGATACTAAATTTTTGTTTTTTTCTTATATTACCGCTAATATTCAAAAAAAAGAAGTTTTCTTATTTTTCTGCTAAATTATTGTTATTTTCCACTAAATTTACAATTTATCTTAAAAAATCCGGATTTAATAATGCTGTAATTTCCGATAAAATCATGGCGGTAGCGCCCCAAATTTTAATTTGTTCTACTTCAAATGCTTTTAGCCGGTATATTTTGTCAAAACAGGTATGTTTAATTTTTTAGCGGATTGTAAAGAATAGTCTCAAAGTCCATTACTGTCCGGCATAATAATTATAATCTTTTACAATGGTATCAATAAATTGATGATACGTCATATTTTCCGGCTTAGTGATGTTCAATACATGTTCAATACGCGTAACCAAAGACTTAATTATCGCCGAATTATCATGTTTTCCGGCTGATTGTTTAACCTCTTTTATCAATTGTACGGATTTTTCGTCCAAATTTGCCGCTTGCGAAAAAACAGGGCTGTAAGTTTGTTCGAGTTCTTCAAAAATGCTTTGACTGAGTTTTGTTTTATGTTGTTCGGCAATCACAACTGTTTTTGCTGCCAAATCGCCCAATCGTTGTGCTTTGTCGGAAAAAAGCATCACGATTAAACCTAAGCCCGGCAATAAATTTATCTCAAATAATCTGAAAATCCACCTGATTAAAAAATCGCCCAAACGCGGATGACTGTTATCCTTTTTTACGATTCTAATTTTTACTATTTGTTTACCCAAACTTTGTCCGTTATTCCAGTATTGAATCAAAGGATAGTACAAAAAATAAGGTAACATCAAAACACTTACAAATGCCCATGAATTTATATATTTATTGTACTCGATAAAACTCAGTAGATAAAAAACAAAATAATAGAATATCGTCAAAAAAAGAATATCTATCAAAAATGCCGCCAGACGTTGCCCGATACCGGCTAAATTTTGTGTAATTCCTACATTTTGCGCTGTTCTAATCTGAAAATCACTCATAATTATTTGATAATAACGAAACTACAAATTTAATAAAATACTTACATTTGCAATAATTTATTTTAGTTGAAAGTGGGAAGTGGAAAGTGGAAAGTGCGAAGTGCGA
>JALVKK010000186.1 GCA_027033875.1 Flavobacteriales bacterium | reverse complement strand
TTGGTAGCGAAGTGGTATGGCGAAACCCGTCCGGTCAACGGCTGTGTTGACGGTGTAAAATGTACCGAAGAAGAACACCAATTGAACAGACGAACGGAATTCAAAATTTTGAATTGTGAGGAATAATGGAGAAAGAAAAGAATTTTAGTAAAAAAAGCGGCATTGCCGCTTTTTTTGTTTTTTGGATTACCGTATGTTACAAAGGTGTCGCACCTAACGGCGCTCAGCGGTAGATGATGTAATTGTAAGGTTATTTTGTACCAATCATAAACTAAATTGGTTCAGCTCCGTAGGAGCGATATCTTTGTAGCAATTTAGTGATAATGGAAGTAGAAAGCTCCGTAGGAGCGACACAATAATAAAACAGGTATTCTGTGAAGTTTAAAAGTAAAATGTAATGTCTGAATATTAATTGTTATTCCCGGTGCGTTAGGGATAGGAGCGGTAGCTCGCTGCAGGAGCGCCTGATTGTTTTACGGTGGGTGGAAGCGACCGCAGGAAGCTCCCGCACCACCGATAAAACAACAGTGCGGTACAAAACGACTATAAGCGGATAGCCCGCTCGAACGCCTTAATTGTTGAAAAAAATTTTTAAAAACCGAGGATTAGTTTTGCAATGGTAAAAAAGATATAAATTCCGAATATATCGTTGCTGGTAGTGATAAAAGGACCGGTTGCAACAGCCGGATCTATACCTTGTTTGTGAAGGAATAGAGGGATAAATGTACCGATTAGAGACGCTATTATGATAACCGAAACCAGGGAAATGGCAACGGTTAATGCCATTTTTAAGTCAAATCCGGTTAGAATATGTCCTAATAAAAATTTGCCTATCAGCAGAAGAATAACTGCTAAGATGATGCCGTTTAACAGACTCAAGGAGATTTCTTTAAGTAGTCGTTTCCATATTGAGCCGGTTAGAGTACCGTTGGCTAATCCCTGAACGACAATAGCTGATGATTGTACACCGACGTTACCGGCAGTAGCTGCAATTAGTGGTGTAAAAAAGAAGAGAGTCCCGTATCGGTTCATAGCATTGCCGAATCCACTAAGTACTATGACACTGGCAAATCCGCCGATGAGCGCAACAATCAGCCAAGGTAAACGAGCGCGCATCAATTGTAAAATATTATCATCTGCTTCGACATCTTCCGAGATACCGGCAGCCATTTGGTAGTCTTTTTCGGCTTCTTCTTTAATATAATCTACGACATCGTCAATGGTTATTTGACCGACCAATCTGCCTGTTTCATCAACAACAGGAATGACAAACAAATCGTATTTTTGCATCATACGTGCTACTTCATCGGCAGAATCGTTGACGCTTACAAAGTGAATGTTATCATTGTAAACGTTTTTGATCGGTGTTTTGGTAGAAGTGGTTAGGAGTTTTTTTAAGGATAAACGCCCTTTGAGTTGTTCGTCGTCATTTACTACGTAAATTGTGTGAACCTTGGGCATATCTTTAGCTTGCTTACGCATTTCTGCAACGGCACGCAGGACGTTCCAATTTTTATTGACTTTTACAAATTCTTTTCCCATCAATCCACCGGCAGAGTCTTCGTCATAGCGTAGCAGTTCGACAATGTCTTTTGCATGGTCTTTATCGTCGATGTGAGAGATGACTTGAACTTTTTTATCTTCAGGAAGTTCGGCAATAATATCGGCTGCATCATCGGTTTCCAATTCTTCGATTTCTTCTGCAATTTCTTTGGCAGAGAGATTATCAAGAATTTTTTCTTTCAGGTCGTCGTCAAGTTCGGCAATAATATCTGCGGTAACGTCACTGTCTAATAGTCTGATGACAAACAGAGCTTCATCGAAATTGAGTTCATCTAGAATTTCGGCTAAATCGGCGGCATGTAATCCTTCCAGCATTTGCACAACTTTTGCATTGTTTTTTTGTGCAATATACTTTTGGAGTTTTTCGGTAAGATGTCGATATTCTTTATGAGTCATTTTGTATCATTTGAGCCAGTTTGACAAATTCAGCCGGAGTTAATTGTTCCGGTCTTTTTGCAAAGATACGAGCTTGTTTTAAATTTTCACTCAAATTATAAGATTTTAAACTGTTTCGCAAGGTTTTTCGACGTTGGTTAAAAGCTGTTTTAACTAATTTTTTTAAATAATCGTAAGAAATATCAGGAAAATTTATTTTACGAATCAGTCTAATAACACCTGATTTTACTTTGGGAGGCGGGTTAAATACCTGTTCATTAACATTGAAAAGATATTGTGTATCATAATAGGTTTGTATCAGTACAGATAAGATGCCGTAGGTTTTATTGCCGTGTGTTGCAGTGATGCGTTCGGCAACTTCTTTTTGAAACATACCGCTAAATTCCGGAACAAATTCTTTAGAATCTAAGACTTTAAAGAGAATTTGGGTTGAGATATTGTAAGGAAAATTGCCGGTTATTCCAATTGGTTTACCTTTAAAAATTTTCGATAAATTTATTTTTAAAAAATCGTCTTCGATGATTTTGTTTTGTAGTGCCGAAAATTGTTTTGTTAAGAAATTTACGGATTCTTTGTCAATTTCAACAACATAAAGTTCTTTGTTTTGTTCTTCAAGTAGAAATTTAGTCAAGATTCCCATTCCCGGTCCTATTTCTAAGATTATATCATAATTGTCGAGTTGTAAAGTACGAGCAATTTTTTTTGCGATATTTTTATCGGTTAAAAAATGCTGACCGAGATATTTTTTAGGTTTGACCATTTTTATATCGATTGTTTGGTAATTGGGTAAAAGTATGCCTTTTATTTGTGTAATTTACAAAAAAAAGAGATATCACCGGACGGATATCTCTTCTATTTTGTAAAATTATAATGATTCTATTTAAAGATTAATTTTTTGGTGCTATATTGATTGGCGTTTTCAATGCGGATAAAGTAAATACCGGTGGTAAAATCATTAATATTTATCTTACGGTTAAAGAATGACACCGGTTTGAATATTTCGTAGTAAACTTCTCTGCCGCTTACATCAAATATTTTGATTTTGATTGGTTGGTTGGTATTGGCGACGTCAAATTTGATACGGATATTTTGTGAAGCAGGATTGGGATATATTATTAAATTATTCAGATTATTTTCGGTAATATCATTACCGCCTTGAATTTTAAATTTACCTTTAGCCAAATCAAAGAAATAATTATTATGACCTTTAACCATTACACGCCCGTAATTGGTATTTGTGTTTGGGACGTTAAAGTTGGCAGAGCCGTTATTCGGTATATTGGAAGCCAATATTTCGGGAAAAGTTACGCCGTTGTCGTATGAAAACAAAATATCTACGTTTGAACAGTTGACAAGTCCGCCTGTTGTTCCTGCCGGGTCCCAAGTAATGTTTTTGGAGTCGCCGGCTTGCCAAGTTTGGTTACTGCTTAAATTGGTAACTCTAAAAGGTCCGGTACTATCATCTACATCAAATTGGAGAAATTCAGAAGGAGATTGACCGCCTCCCGGGTGATTGTCTCTTACGGTAACGGCAAAAGTCAAAGTACGGTTTACAGCCGGTAATTTTTCCCAAGTATTGCCGTAAGTATTGTAAATGATATTGTTCATTTTTGGAAAATACCGGCTATTGTTAGTTGTTGGGGCATAAGATCTGAATAACGGTCCGTTATCGTAGTTCGGGTCCGGAGTCCAAGAGGACGGAACAGAATTGGTAACGATATCGATTTCTTCCCAGCAATATGTTAGTGCGTCGTTTGCGTTTTGGTCCGTGGCATTCACTTTGAGCATAAATGGTGTTGATTTGGGAATATATACGCTGCCGTAATTGACCAAATTCAGGCTAGGAGTATGATTGCCGATATCGGTATTTACCGAACATGTTGCTTGCGTTTGTATAAAATTGCCGGCTTCGGCAATACTGATAACACTGAAATAATCGTCGCTATGGAATTGTATATTCGGCGAGCAGACACCGGCATAAGCCATAATAGTACTGCCACTACCGGGTTCTACCGATGTACTGATGTTTCTGTTGTTGTTGCAAGAGTTGGCAAATGTATGATTACAACCGAACTCGTGGCCGATTTCGTGAGCGACATAATCTATATCGTAAGTGTCAGTTCGCGGGCTGGTTGAGCCGGTAACGGATTGTCCTTTTGAAGAACTGCAAATAACGCCTAATCCGGAAATGCCACCGCCGCTATAAGTCGAAAATAAGTGTCCGCCGTCGTAGTTAGATGATCCGATATGGCTGTTTAAGATACCGGTGTTTGCATATAGCATGGATATAATGTCGGAGTTATCATAAGGATCCGTATTGGGATCTAAGAAAATAACCTCTGTTTCATTAGTAACCAGTGATAAGGTTACGCCGAAATCTCTTTCGTAAACTGAATTTACGCGGTCAATGGTTTCGGTTACTGCCGCCAAAACAACCGCTTTTTTTTGAGCGTCTGTGGCGTTAGATGATAAATTTCCCAAATTAATGGCTCTATTGATGTGAAATTGTGAATATTCACCGGTTGTACCGACGGCAAAACGGTAAGTTCGCAACACACCGTCGTCAATCTTGACGGATTTCAAATCTATATCATTCTTAGTTACAGGTTCACTGTCGGTAAAACATTGAAATTCTTTCGGCGTTAAATATTCTTTGGAGTAAACGATATTGTATTGCAAATCCGGAGTAGCCGGTTCAATAATTAAATTAGGTTTACCGGTTCTGGAAATTTCAATTCGTAAGCCTAAGGGACTGATAACGATTGAGGCTATATCTCCTTTGGCATCATACCCACGATAGGTATAAATATGATTGTTTTTTTTGAGAATTTCGGGTAGTGTCGTTGACTTGTAAATGATAAAATTCTCAAAATTACCATTTTCGTCAGGAATAGAGAAATTGATATTTGAAAGCCGTTTTGCAGTTATTAACGGTGCGTCAAATATATGATTTTCAATTGCAGGCAAGTCTATTTCATAAGAAATAAATTGTGAAGGCAAACGGTCTTCCGCAATAAGCATTTTGTCAATATTCGTAATATTGGCAGAACGCCAAAAACTTTCTTGAGCAAATATTGTAAAACCAAATAATAAACTGATAAAGATAAATTTTGTTTTCATATAGAGTTTGTTTGTTGATAAATGATTAAATTAGTTGACGACAAAAATATAAAAAATGATACAATAAAAACGATTATTAAAAGAATTTTTGAAAAGATTCTTTTCTTTTATCATATTTTAAGCCTTGCAAAACAGATGATTTTATGGCTATTTTGAAGTACCAGTATGAAGGTTTCATGGGGTTCCAAACCAGAGACATTTGCCAGCTTTTCAAATCTCTGTGAAACCGGAATTGTGTAAATGAGTATTTTTTCTTAGCCAAATCGTATCCGCTTTGATAACTGATATCCCATGATGGCGAAAAACTGATTTTTCCACTGCAATTGATTACATGTGTACCGATCTCTTTAAACCATAAGTTGTCGGGGTGATAGGCTTTGTTTTGATAATTGAATGAATAATTAAGTTTTAATGACCAATTGATATTATTGACGAATAATTCGGCTGTTTCATTCTTTTTTTTGTTTTGGTTATCTGTTATTTTTGCAAATGTTTTATTATTGAAATTGTATCCTGTTGATAAGCTGAAATTTTGAATACGTCCTATGCTTTGATCTTTTTGCCAAGCAAATTGATTGATATTTCTACCTGTATTATCTAAGGCATAAAAATCGTACAAGGCACTCATATTAACTGTAAAGCCTTGTGTAATAATTGCAGTTGAACGTAAATTGATTTTGGCAATATTGAGTGAGTCCGCCAGAAAATTATATCCGGTTGAAGCTGTTAAAAAACGAATTTTTTTGGATTTACCGTCTTTGGTTTTAATTTTGGCTTCAAAATCGTTGGATAGATTCAAAATCATCGATTTGGATTGATTGATATTGGGTTTACCGTAAAGGCCGTTGTCAAACATAGTATATTCGACATATTTATTGTGAGTCCAATCATAATAATTGAGAATATATTTGTGATTAACCGGATGATATGAAGCGCTGAAACTGATATTGGCTTTGTGTCGAATACCTTGCAAAAAATGATTATTTCCGAATAAAAAAGTTCCGTAAATACTAGTTGATAAATTTAATGATCCGTTAATATTTCTATAGGAAGCAAAGCCATTTTTTCTGATAATTCTTTCGCCACCGGCTCCGTTATTGGCAGCAAGATTCCATTGTTTGTTAACACTTTGCATAACCCAAACTTCTTTGTAAGTAAGTTGTGGTTGTAAATTGAAGTATTTGAACAATTTCATATTGGTACTAACCGGTATAGTGTGCATGGCGCCTATTTCGGCATTATGCCACATTTGAGATTTGAAAAATATACTGTCAACGGTATTAATTTTTTGTTGTGCATCTAGTTTATAGGTGAAATTGACGCGTTGTAAAACATTTTTTTTCATGCCGTTTTTGGCAAAAGGATAAATACGACTGACATTTAAATTAAAATGAGGTAAAGTCATTGTGATTTTTCCGGTACTGACATTTTGATTGTGATTCAAATTGAGAGAAAAATTCATCGGCAAATCGGCAAAACGTTGTTGGTATGAAACAGATGAGCCGAACTCGTTACTCAAACGGTTATTGGTATTTAGAATGTCGTTGTAATTGTACGAATCGCGATAATATTTTTGACTTCCGACATCGACATTTGCAGTAAAACTGCGTAAAGGGCTGCTTTTTGAATCGTTGTGATGTGTCCAGTTGATACGCCATTCGGAGCTTTGTGTAAATTCGGGTAATTCAGATTCAATCGTATTATTGTATTTGAAGCCGAAATTTCCCGAATATTTATAACGTTTGACGTAACGTGATTCTAAGCGTAATCCATAGGAGCCGTTTGTATAAATATCGCCTGTTGCCGACAAATCGAAATAAGGACTAATAGCCCAATAAAATCCGCCATCTGTAAGGGCATAACCCAAACGAGTGTCGGCAAAATTAGGCATAAGAAAACCGGATGTACGGGTTTCGGTAATAGGAAAAAAGCCAAAAGGAACCATTAAAGGCGTAGCGACATCTTCTATCCACATTACAGTTGTTCCGATTACAATTTTTTTTCCGGGAACAATTTTTCCTTTTTTGGCAAGAAAATAATATTCGGGATGCTCTTTGTCAGTTGAAGTGGTGAATTTGATATTTTTGACAAAAATTACACTGTCATTATATTTTTTTGTTACGTTGCTGTGCATGCCAAACTCACCTTCTTTGGTATAAGTATTCCAGACCAAGGCTTTTTTTGTTTTAAAATTGAAACGAATACTATCATTTTCAGTTTCGGTATTGCCTTGTTTAAAAACCGGTCGTTGGGTTAGATGTCCCAGCGAATCGACTATACGTCCGGCATAGACTTCATTTTTATCGTAATCGACATAAATAACCCCTGCTGTCAAATCTATATCTTGATATTTAATATGTGCTTTGTTGTAGAGTTTTATAAATTTGTTTTTGTTGTTGATTTCGGTATAATCTTCGGCATAATGATACAGTTCGTCTTTTAAGCTACTAGTTGTCAAACTGTCTTTGTCCGTAGTTAAACTGTCAGGAGGTTTGGAAATAGCTTCATTAGATTTGATATTGGTTGCCGGATTTATGTCATTTTTGAGATTAGATACTTTTTTTAAATTGTTATTTATTTGGGCAAAAAAATTGCTTGAAAATAAAAAAAACAGCAACAAAAATATTTTTAAATATGTTTTGGTAAACAATTTGCTTATATTACTTTTGTAAACTGTCATGTATATTATCGAATTTGATTAGGACAAAAATAATTCTTTTGAATTAGATATGATGTTAAATATATTAAAAACTATGTTAAATCATTTAAAAAAAATATTTTTTCTTTTTATAACGCTGATAATTGTGTTTTTTTCTAGTGAAAAAAGTTTTGCACAGCAAAAAAAGTTTAAAGTCGTCATAGATGCCGGACACGGCGGACATGATACAGGAACTCGCGGTACCGGTAAAATGCGCAAAAGTGAAAAAGATATTGCTTTGGCTGTTGCAAAATCAGTAGCTAAAAAATTAAAAGCCTATAAAGATATACAACCGATATTGACGCGAAATAAAGATGTTTTTCTCGAATTGTATCAAAGGGCGGCAATAGCCAATAAACATAAAGCCGATTTGTTTATATCGATACATTGTAATGCAAACAAAAACAGTAGGGCTTCAGGATCTGAAACTTTTGTTTTGGGGGTACATCGCAACAAGGATAATCTGGAAGTGGCCAAACGCGAGAATGCCGTAATAGAGTTAGAAGCCGATAACAAATTGCATTATAAAGGTTTTGATCCCAAACACCCCGAAACTTTTATTGGTTTGACTTTGATGCAAGAAGAATTTCTCGACCAAAGTATTATGTTGGCATCATATATTCAAGAACAATATAAAAAATATATCAAAAACAGTAAAGACCGTAGTGTACAACAAGCCGGTTTTGCGGTTTTGCGTTTGACATATATGCCGAGTGTTTTAACCGAAATCGGTTTTTTGACCAATCCGAAACAGGAAAAATTTTTGCATTCAAAAGCCGGACAGGAAAAAATAGCAACGGCGATTGTTAAGGCTATTATCAAGTATAAAAAGTATATCAACTATGATACGCCCGAACCTGAAATCGGTACGACTACCGGAAATCAAACAATTGTATCGACAAATCCTACGAAAGAGCAAATAGCTGAAAAAGAAGTTGTTGAATCAGATGTCGATAAAAAAATATCAAAGCAGTCTGATAAAAGTCAAAATACGCAACAAAAATCCAATTCGCAAGTACGGACCGAATACAATGTGAAAGATGCTGTTTTTGAAAATGTGATTTTTAAAGTACAACTTTTGGCAACTTCAAAAAAAATTCCTCTAACACCCGAAAATTTTAGAGGTTTAAAGGATTTGTCAAGGATTAAGGAAGGCGATATGTATAAATATTTTGCCGGTCATACTTCCGATTTTGAAAAAATTCTTGAAGTAAAAGGTGAAGCGCGTTACAAATCGTTCAAACAAGCTTTTATCGTTGCCTATGTAAATGGTAAACGGGTGCCGTTATCCAGTATTTTGCAAAGGAATTAACGCTTCTTCAAGTTCTTATAATTTGTAATGCAAATAGTATTTGTCTTTTATGTTATTGTACCGGAACTATATCTTTGTGATTCTAAAATATTTAAATAATATCCGCAATCCGGTACAAATTTCTTATTTTTCAAATAAAATAATCATTAAATTTGCAGAAAATACATTATATATATATAATTTATCAGATGAAATTAAAAAGAGAATATAAAACCGCTTTGATAGTTCTAGTTGCCTTGTCGTTATTTATTTGGGGTTTTAACTATTTGAAATCAAAGGATATTTTTAAATCTTACAATACGTATTATACCATTTTGGATAATGTGGAAGGCATTGTCCAATCGACACCTGTAACATTAAAAGGGATTCAAATAGGAACGATTGAACAATTGGAATTTTATAACGGTATTGAACAAACGATGCTGGTATTGAATATTGATAGTCATTATCATTTTGCCAAAGATAGTAAAGTGAAAATATACGGAGGTAATATAATGGGTGGTAAAAGTGTGGCTATTATTCCCGGAAAAGAAAGTCTGATGGCTAAAGACGGAGATACTTTGGTAGTGATGAAGATGCCCGGTATGTTTGATTTGGTCAATGATAAGATTACGCCTTTGCAAAACAAATTGGAACGTATTTTGACGGCAACGGATACATTATTGTGGGGCATCAATAATGTATTGAATCCTCAAACTCAAAAAGCGCTCTCATCGAGCATCGAGAATATGTCGGCTATGATGAAACAATTAAAATTGACTACGGGCAAATTTAATGATGTTATGATTCAAAATCGTGAACATCTAAATGCTACAATGGCTAATTTGGATAAAATGACCGGTAATTTTGCCAGTTTGAGTGATTCGTTGCAACAGATCAAATTGCAAAAAGTCGTGCGTCAAATCAATCAAACCGTATCAAAACTCAATGAGAGTCTTGATAAACTCAATAAAGGACAGGGAACTATGGCAAAATTGATGAACGATGAAAAACTTTATAATAACCTTGAACGGAGTACTAAAGAATTGGAACAATTGCTCAAAGATTTGCGCGAACACCCTAAACGTTATGTACATTTCTCTGTTTGGGGACGGAAGGACAATTAAGTTAAAAGTTGAAAGTTAAAAGTTAAAAGTTGAAAGTTGAAAGTTTTTTTTAGTGATAAATATGTAAATCCCTGAATAAGGTTGACCGGTTTTTATTAATATTTTCATTATTGATAATCATAGAT
>JALVKK010000185.1 GCA_027033875.1 Flavobacteriales bacterium | reverse complement strand
CAATCCAAACACCGTGTAGCTCCAAACCATAATAATCCGTAATCAATAAAACCGGAATAAACACAACAAATGTGGCAATCAATTGCATATTGCGCAAAAATTTGACCCAGCCCAAACCTTTGAAAATACCGTCAAAAATGAAGGCTATGGCGCCTACGGGTTGCATCAAAATCACCAACCAAAAGGCTTGTTCGTAAAGTTTAATAACTTCCGGCTCATTGGTAAACATTAGTCCGATAGATTTGTAAAAAATCATAAAAACCAAAGCCAACCCAAGCGCAACAAACTCGCTGTAACGCAACAATTTACCGGCTAATTTTTTCAAATTCAAAAAATCTTTTTCACCATAAAGCCTACCGGCTAATGAATTACCGGCATCAGCATAACCGTCGAGAAAAAAAGTCGTAAACAGCCAAATATTAGTCAGTATAACATGAACTGCAATAGCATTTTTCCCATATGAAGTCGCATAACGATTGGATAAGAAAATAGCCGTGTTGAGTGCAATGGTACGGATAATCAAATTGCCGGTCATGCTTAAAAACCGTTTGATTTGAGGGTGGATTTTTAAAATTAGATTTAGGTCAAAAGGTGTTTTGCGTAAAAATACGCTAATAGCCAATATCATCATAACCAATTGTGCTATCAAGCTTGCCCAAGCGGCACCCTCAATGTGCATAGGAGTGACAATACCGGGAATGCCGTAAACCAAGATATAGTCGAGGATAATATTGATAATGCCACCGGTAACACTGATAAACATGGCCCAATAGGTGTTTTGCAGGCCTCGGAAAATACCGAATAGCGTGAAGGTTATCAATGTAAAAATCAAGCCAAAAACCCTTATTTTGTAGTAGGAGATTGAAAAATCCAAAATCCGGTTTTTAGCGGCGTATATTTCAAAAATATCCTTGGCAAAAAGGCGGGTTAAAAGTACTAAGATGATACCGAGTATCAGATTCATCAGTAAGACTTGTGGCATCAATGTTTTGATTTGCGCTATTTTTTTAGCACCCAAATGTTGACTGACAATACTCGAAATAGCGTTTTTAGTTTGTGCCAATATCCAAAACAAAGCCGACATAAACGACCCCACCAAACCGACAGCTGCCAAACTTTCGGTCGGAAATTCTTTAACATGCCCGATAATTGCCGTATCCGTAATGGAAATCACCGGTTCGATAATTCCTGCAAGTATGGAAGGGATTGCCAGCTTGTTGATGGTTTTGAAAGCTATTTTTTCCATTATTGAGGAAATGAGGATTATTTGTATTTCATAGAATTTTTTCTGCTTTGATGATTACTTACTGCTTCATACTATAATTCTGCTTTTATTTTGAGGAATTGAGGAACGTAAAGAATATCGAACACCGATTAACGATTTAAGATTTTCGATTTATACTTTAAACCGCAAGGTCTTTACTTGTTATTTACTTTCAACTTTTCTATACTTCTAAAATCGACATTCGTTAATCGGTGTTCATGATTCATTCATCAATTCCTCACTCCTCACTCCTCATTCCTCAACTTTTCCAAATAATAATCATACAAAGCAAATTGCGATCTGAGAGGCTTTTTCCCATCCCGTTTATACTGATTGTCTTGAGTTTGATTAAAAATCCGGGCTTTGACGTTATCGTTCCATGATATGTTAAAAGTGTCTATTAGTTCTTGTTTGATCTTTTCATCATAAACCGGTGCAGTTACTTCGACACGACGGTCAAGATTACGAGGCATATAGTCAGCCGAGCCAATAAAAATTTTAGCTTCTTCATCCGGTCCGAAAATAAACAATCGCGGATGTTCCAGAAATTTATCGACTATGCTGATAGCTTTGATATTGTCGCTTAATCCTTTTATGCCCGGAATCATCCGGTTGATACCGCGTACAATCAAATGGATTTCAACACCGGCTTGACCGGCTTGATACAAACGGTTTATCATTTTCAGGTCTGATAAACTGTTCATTTTCAATCTGATTAAAGCTTTTTCGCCTTGTTTTGCCCGTTTGATTTGTTCATTGATCAAAGCGTACATTTTATGCCGGAAATAATGTGGCGAAACCAAGATATGTTTGTATTTGGGAATTTTATAATTGATGTCAAAAAAATCAAAAACTTTGGCGACATCTTCCAAAATACCTTGATGGGCGGTAAATAATGTGTAGTCGGTATAAATTTTAGCGGTTTTTTCGTTGAAGTTACCGGTACTGATAAAACCGTAACGCTTGATTTCACCATGTTCTTCGCGTTCTATCATACAGATTTTGCTGTGAACTTTGATGTCGGGTAGTCCGAAAACCAAGTTAATACCTTCGTTTTTGAAAATTTTGGCATATTTGATGTTTTGGGCTTCGTCGAAGCGGGCTCGCAGTTCTATCTGAACGGTTACTTTTTTACCGTTTTTGGCGGCATTGATCAGTGAGCTGGCTATTTGCGAATTTTTTGCCAAACGGTAAATGGTTATTTTGATTTCTTTGACTTTCGGGTCGAGTGCCGCTTCGCGTAAAAATTTGACGACATATTTGTAATTGTGATAAGGTGCGTAGAGCAAATAATCTTTTTGTTTGATTTGTTTGAGGATACTGCCTTCCAGCGACAAATCTTTGATAGGCAAAGGCGGATATTGTTTGTAGAGCAGGTCTTTTTTGCCCAAATCCGGAAATCCCATAAAGTCGCGGTGGTTGTGAATGCGACCGCCCGGAATTAAACTATCCAAATCGTCAAAACCCATTTTCTGTTTTAAAAACTCCAGCGTGTCTTTGGCAATGGCATCATCATAAATCAGTCGAACCGGTTCGCCTTTTTGACGTTGACGGACATAAAAACTGACTTTTTCCATGATGCTTTTGGTACGGTCCGTATCTTCGTCAAATTGGGCATCGCGCGATATTTTTATCACGTGTGCTTCAATTTTGTCATAATCGAAAATATTGAAAATTTCATCGAGATTATAACGAATCACATCGTCTATCAGCATAATATAATTCTTGCCGTCTTGTTTGGGTAGTACAACAAAACGTCCCAAATCGTCAGTTGGTATTTCGACCAAAGCATAAATAGGTTCGGTAATATCATCTTTGATTTCACGACCTTTTTTCTTGCTCATTTTGACCGCCAAATAAACCGACGAATCTTTGATAATGGGAAATTCGTGCAAATCGTTCAAAACGATGCTAACCAACGAAGGGCTAACTTTGTTGATAAAATAATTTTTGAGAAATTCGCCTTGTTTTTTATCGATGTCTCGTTCGTCAATCAGATGTATATCGTGCTCTTTGAGTTCTTCAAAAATACCTCGCCGTACACGACGCATCTCATTTTGTTGCTTAATGGCAATATTAGTAATTTCTTTCAACAGTTTTTTGGCTTGCCGTACTTCAAACTTACTTTTTTCAGGAAATTTTCCTAAGCTGATCCGTTGTATTTTGGCATAACGAACCTTAAAAAATTCGTCCATATTGTTAGAGAAAATACCGACAAACCGCAAGCGTTCCAACAAAGGTACTTTCGGGTCTGAGGCTTCTTGCAGAACGCGTTCGTTAAAGGATAGCCAACTGATTTCGCGATTGATGAATTTTTGAGTAATTGCTGTATCTTCCATAAAAACTTCTCTTTATGTCTCAAAGATAT
>JALVKK010000184.1 GCA_027033875.1 Flavobacteriales bacterium | reverse complement strand
AACCCCGAAGGGGTGACATTATAACATTTCATAGAAATAACTTTCGACAGATTTTATCGTAACGATGCCTGCTTTTTGAGAAAAAAACACTATTTTTATCCGAGCAAAAAATAAGACATGGCTGAATATTTTTATATAAACGATGAAATCTCACCTTTAAAAAGTGTTATTCTCGGCAGGGCTGATTCCTTGGGACCTGCACCAACGCCCGATCAATGTTACGACCCGAAATCAAGAGAACACGTACTTGCCGGTACTTACCCCGAAGAGATCGATATGATGAAGGAAATGACGGCTTTTGAGCAAGTTTTAAAAAAATACGGTGTCAAAGTTTACCGCCCCGATTTGCTCGAGAATGTCAATCAGATTTTTACCCGTGATATCGGGTTTGTGATTGAAGACAAGTTTATCAAAGCCAATATTTTGCCCGACAGAGCCGAAGAATTTCAGGCTATAGAAAATATTTTATCACTATTTGACCAAGATAAAATTGTTTATCCCCCCGATGAAGTGCATGTAGAAGGCGGCGATGTGATGCCGTGGGGAGACTATATTTTTGTAGGCACTTACCGCCGTCCCGATTACCCTGACTATATCACGGCTCGTACCAATGCTGAGGCTGTTGATTTTTTGCAAAATCTTTTTCCAAACAAAAAAGTCATTCCTTTTGATTTGAAAAAATCTAATACCGATCCCTATGAAAACGCTCTACATCTTGATTGTGTCTTTCAACCGGTCGGAAAAGGGAAGGCTATTATTCACAGAGAAGGCTTTTTAGATGAAAAACAATACCGGTTTTTAGAAGATTTGTTTGGTAAAGAAAATCTCTTTCATATCAACAAAGACGAAATGTATGATATGTTTGCCAATGTATTTTCCATTTCGCCGGAAGTAGTCGTGTCAGAGGAACACAACAAACGTCTCAATGATTGGTTACGCCAAGAAGGCTTTACCGTTGAAGAAGTGCCTTATCGTGAAATTGCCAAGCAAGAAGGCTTGTTACGTTGCTCGACTTTACCTTTGCAGAGAGCAATAAGCTAACCAAAAAGCTAATAATAAAAAAATTATTGATCGTCCGGTGATATTTTTACAAATTTCATAAGCGGACCGCCTGCTGCTGCATTACGGCTCAAAATCAAAGTGTCATTTTGTACTTGAGCGGCATATTGCGTATTTTGAATACTGACCACATCGTCAGCACCTACATAATCGTAAACGCCACTTGTTGTAATGGGTAATTGTGAATTGCTCAAATCTGTATTTACCGTTACTATTAATTCGTCATATTCATTAAATTCCCATATTATTTCACCGTAATCATAGGTCTCCATATAAAAATCTTTTGTGAGTTGCATCAAAGACCATTGGGCAAAATATGCCGGAGCTTCTTTTTTTTCTTCGTCATCTTTTTTACAAGAACTGATCGTTAATACTAACAATAAAACCGGTATGATAAACTTTTTCATTTCAATATATTTTTTAACTAAATTATTGACAAATATATAAATAATAATCATTGCAATAATCAAATAAATCATAAAAGTATATTTTTGTATTAATAAATAAGAATTTTTCAATAAAAAACACAACCGGTATGATAAAAATTAACAAAATAAACAGATAAAATTATCACTAATAAACTTTCCTTTCTTCAAAATGCAAAAAATTAGTTTATTTTTGTATGACCAAATATAAATTTTATGAGTGAAACAAATTTAGATAAATACCTTTCTCAAATCAGAAGAGATATTGTCAGAATGGTTCACGATGTCAAATCGGGGCATCCGGGGGGATCATTGGGAACCGTAGAATTTTTTACGGCATTATTTTTTGAAATAATGGATATTAGTCCCGAAAAATTTACGATAAGCAGTACCGGAGAAGATACATTTATTTTATCAAACGGACATATTACACCGGTATATTACAGCACATTGGGGCATCGCGGGTATTTTGATATCAAAGAGTTGGCAACATTCAGACGCTTGGGAACCCGTTTGCAAGGGCACCCGTCCGTACACGATAGTTTACCCGGTATTCGTATAGCCAGTGGCTCGCTGGGGCAAGGATTATCCGTAGCACTCGGAGTGGCACAAGGTAAAAAATTGAATAATGATACTCATTTGGTTTACACTTTGCACGGTGACGGTGAATTGCAAGAAGGTCAAATATGGGAAGCTGTTTTATACGCCGGTGCCAAAGGTGTTGATAATTTGATTGCTACTATAGATTATAACAATGCACAAATAGACGGTAAAGTTGACGACGTATTGAGTTTGGGCAATTTAAAAGCCAAATTTGAAGCCTTTAATTGGACTGTTGTCGAAATAACAAAAGGAAACGATTTGAATGCCGTCGTACAAGGACTGAAACAAGCCAAAGCCTTAACAGGCAAAGGTAAACCCGTAGCGGTAGTGATGCATACTTTGATGGGGTACGGGGTCGATTTTATGCAAGGTGATTACGGTTGGCACGGCAAACCGCTTAACGATGAACAGCTGGCAAAAGCTTTGGAACAATTGCCGGAAACTTTGCAGGACTATTAAGTAGTTGAAAGTTGCACTTCGACAAGCTCAGTAACCTTAGTTAAAAGTTGAAAGTGTGTAGAAACTTTGCACCACAACGTCAAACAAATCTGAAATTTGAAATCGAAAATCTGAAATCTGAAATGAAAAAATATACATACACAGAAAAAAAAGATACCCGTTCGGGTTTTGGCGATGCCTTAACTATTTTAGGCAATCAAAATGAAAATGTTGTAGCCTTAACCGCCGATGTTACCGGTTCGGTCAAAATGGGAACTTTTGCTAGGCAACACCCCGAACGTTTTTTTAATACCGGTATTCAAGAAGCTAATATGATTGGTATGGCAGCCGGTTTAACTTTGGAAGGAAAAATCCCCTTTGTCGCTACTTTTGCCGAATTTATTTCGGGCAGAGTTTACGACCAAATAAGGCAAGTAGTAGCATACAGCGAAAAAAACGTCAAAATTTGTGCTTCGCATTCAGGTTTGACAGTAGGCGAAGACGGTGCTACACATCAGGCTCTTGAAGATTTGGGTATGATGAAAATGTTGCCCGGCATGACGGTCATCAATACCTGTGATTACAATCAAACCAAAGCGGCAACTATGGCTATTGCTGAGCATGAAGGTCCTGTGTATTTACGATTTGGTCGTCCAAAGATGCCTAATTTTACACCTGAAAATCAAACTTTTGAAATAGGAAAAGCCGTCGTGTTAAACGAAGGTACGGATGTCAGTGTTTTTGCTACCGGCCACTTGGTTTGGCCTGCTATTGAAGCGGTAGAAAAATTGGAAGCTGAAGGGATCAGTGTCGATTTGATAAACATTCATACCATTAAACCATTAGATGAAAAAGCGGTTTTAAATTCGGCTAAAAAAACCGGCGCGGTGGTCAGCTGTGAAGAACACAACCGTTTGGGAGGTCTGGGAGAAAGTATCGCCGGATTGTTAGCAAATGAACTACCTACACCACAAGAATTTGTTGCCGTTAACGACCGTTTCGGTGAATCGGGAACCGGTGATGAACTAATGCACAAATACGGTTTAGATGCCGACGGAATTTATGATGCTGTCAAACGTGTATTGAAGAAAAAACAGTAGTTTTTCAAAAAAATATTTATCAATGAGTGAAGAAAA
>JALVKK010000183.1 GCA_027033875.1 Flavobacteriales bacterium | reverse complement strand
TATTTTAACAGGGAGATTATATATGAGCTGAAAGCGACAAAGTGAAAAGTGGAAAGTGCGTAACGTAAAACAATCGCACTTTAACGCTTTACACTTGGCACTTGGCACTAAAATAACTTTTAACTTTTAACTTTCAACTTTTAACTAAAGTAAAATGGAACAAATCAATAAAAAATGGACAAGCGGTATGAGCCGTACCGAAGATTGGTGGTCGGCGTGGCTCGGATTATTTTTCTTCGGACTGGGACTACTAACCATTTGGGGGCTTGACGTCGTCGGCTGGATAGCCAAACCCAAAACTTGGGAACTGTCAAACCTCTTACAAGATTTTTCGTGGTCCAAACTGCTCAAAGTATCAAGTAAAACTTATCACGACTGGCATCCGTTGTTATCATTGTTTGTAACTTATATTGTATTTGCCCTTACGACAACATTAGGTGCCTATTACCAAAAACTCAACGTCAAAAAATTCTTTACCGGATTCAGCATCATTTTCTTTTTGACTTGGTTTGCGTGGATTGTAGGACACGAAGCACATTTATCAGCCATTGACGCCATTGTCAAGAAACATAATCATTACAAAGAGTTCGATTTGAGTTGGGGTTTACAACTTGGTGGCGGTGCTTCCTATATGTTAGCTTTGCTGATAGGATTACTTATAGGAAACTTTTTTAAAGGATTTGCCGATAAAATCAAAGAAGCGGCCAAACCCGAATGGTTTATCAAAACCGGTATCGTTTTATTAGGTATAAAATTAGGAATAATGACTATGAAAGCTGCCGGATTTACCTACGAACTTACTCTTGCAGGTGCAGCAGCAGCCTTTGTTGCCTATCTGTTGTTTTGGCCTATTGTCTATTATATCGGTCGTAAATATTTCAAACTCAATCGTTCGTCAGCCGCCGTTTTATCTTCGGGTATTTCTATTTGTGGCGTATCGGCTTCTATTGCAACTGCCGGTGCCATCAAAGCCAAACCGGTCATCCCGATTGCCGTTTCTACGCTAATTTTGATTTTTGCCATGTTTGAGTTGGTCATTTTACCTCCGGCTTTAACCAATTTGGCTCCCAAAGAACCTATCGTCAACGGTGCCGCCATGGGTATGACCGTCAAAACAGATGGTGCCGATGCCGCAGCAGGTGCCATTCTCGACCAATTGATGATTTCAAAACATCTCAAACAAACCGGTGAACAATGGGAAGAAGGCTGGATATTAAGCGCCGCTCTTTTGACCAAAATTTGGATTGATATTTTTATCGGTATATGGTCATTCATACTGGCATTGGTCTGGATTAGAAACGTCGATAACAAGCACGCAAAAGAAAAAGTACCAAGGTCAGAAATATGGTTCCGACTACCCAAATTTGTCATGGCATATATGCTGGTTTGGATTATTTATCTCATCTTGATATATATTTTCCCCGATGTCGTTCCTCACGCCAAAATCGGCGGACATATCGTACAAGGCGGTTTCCGTAAATTGATGTTTATGCTGACCTTTTTAAGCATAGGTGTTATCACGGATTTCAGTAAGCTCAAAGGAATGGGACGTTTGGCTATTCTATATGCTATTGCTTTATTTATCATTATTGCGCCTATCGCCTATTTTGTAGCATATTTATTCCATAATGGCATGTTGCCGCCTGTCGTAAAATAATTTTAGTTAAATGTTTATAAAGTTTGTAATGTTATAATGTTTATAGAAACGTACAATCGGTACGTCTAATATTGTATTGAAAATACTAACACCTTTATTTATAACGCAGCTTTGGTACTATTTTGAACGAACAATAAACAAAAATCCTGCTCCAAAGCTACGTTAATAAATAGCCCTGTCCGAGAGGACAGGGCTTTGAATATACGTTATAACAGTATAGCGCTAAAGGCGTGAAATAATTATACTCGCTCGCTCTGTCGGGGTCTCCTGACCCCGACAGCACACACAACTTAACAATTAGCTGATAATTAAATATTTAAAAAAACTACCAGGTCATAAAAAAACCGGCAAAACTTTGCCGGCTTTTTTGAGTTGAGTTTATTTTGATTAATGCTAGTTAATCCAAATCAAATTTGATACCTTGTGCCAAGGGTAAGTCTGAACTGAAGTTGACCGTAGTAGTTTGACGACGCATATAAGCTTTCCAAGCATCAGAACCTGACTCACGACCGCCACCGGTATCTTTTTCACCACCGAAGGCACCACCTATTTCGGCACCTGATGTTCCGGCATTGACATTGGCAATACCACAATCGGAACCCATAGCAGAATAGAATTTTTCAGCCTCTTGCATATCTTGTGTAAAGATAGCCGATGATAAACCTTGCGGTACGTCGTTGTTGATAGCAATCGCATTTTCTACGCCACCGCTGTATTTAATCAAATATACAATAGGTGCAAAGGTTTCTTCTTGTACAATTTCAAAGTGGTTTTCGGCTTCGGCAATGGCTGGTACTACATAAGTACCGGTTTCAAAACCCGGACCTTCAAGAATTTCACCACCGAAAATCATTTTACCACCTTCTTTTTGTACTTGCTCTATAGCGTATTTAAACTGGTTAACAGCGTGAATATCGTGCAAAGGTCCTACCAATACATCCGGATTGAGCGGATTACCGATTTTTTCTTTGATTTTTTTGTAAGCGTTAACCATTTTGTTTTTAAAATCTTCATAAATATCTTCGTGCAAAATAATACGTCTGGTCGAAGTACAACGTTGTCCGGCTGTTCCTACGGTACCGAAAACGGTTGACATCAATGCCATATTCAAGTTAGCTTTAGGCGTTACGATAACCGCATTATTACCACCTAATTCCAAAATGGTTTTACCCAAACGTTTGCCGACACGCTCGCCTACACGTTTACCGACAGCCGTAGAACCGGTCATAGACATCAAACGAACACGTTTGTCGTCCAAGAAATTATCGCCCATAACTGACGAACGACCGATAATCAAGTTAAATACACCTTCGGGAACATTGTTGTCACGCAACACTTTTTCAATGATTTTATGAGAAGCAATGGCTGTCAAAGGTGTTTTAGACGAAGGTTTCCAAACCACCACATCACCTGCGGTAATAGCCAAAGCGGTATTCCACATCCATACGGCAACAGGGAAATTGAAAGACGAAATAATACCTACAATTCCCAGCGGTTGGTATTGTTCCATCAAGCGGTGCATCGGACGTTCGGATTGCAAGTTAAATCCGTTCATGGTACGAGCTTGACCGACGGCAAAATCGCAAATATCAATCATCTCTTGCACTTCACCGAGACCTTCCACATAAATTTTACCCATTTCGTAGGTTACCAATGCACCTAAATCTTCTTTGGCTTCGCGCAAAGCGTTTCCGATTTGACGTACCACTTCGGCACGTACGGGTGCCGGGGTCATACGCCATTCTTCAAAAGCTTTTTGAGCCGTTTGCATTACTTTTTCATAATCATCGAGTGTAGCGGTTTTAACACCGGCAATCAGCGAACCGTCCACCGGCGAATACGATTTATTTATTTTACCTTCGGTGTCAAACCATTGCGTTCCGGTGGTAACCCCTTCGTTAATCTCTTTTAATCCGAGACGTTTCAATACGTCTTGTATATTGATTGTTTTGCTCATTATTTTGATTTTTATTTAGTTCTAATTCTTTATTAATATCGATGATAATTTG
>JALVKK010000182.1 GCA_027033875.1 Flavobacteriales bacterium | reverse complement strand
TTGTTCGTAGAGGCTGTGCGATACACCCCGTTAAACCGCTACAATTTATAATGAATATTTAACATCACAAGTCTCGGTTGTACCAAAATTTGCGTATCGGAAATGATAAAATCCGATTGTTGATAAGATCTGATAACCCGATTATCAAACAAATTTTGTCCTTGTAATTCCACACCCCATGGGCTGTTGTCTTTTTGGTAAATTAAGCTGAAACCGGCTATATGATAAGCGCTTCGATTAACGGACAAATCTTTGGTATAAATATATTGATAGTCTGCCTTAATATTAAAATTTTTATAATCATAAGTTAAGCTTACTGAAGGAATATTTTGGATATATCTATGACTTTGTCCGTTCATTAAATGTTGATTTATCCGTAAAGTTAAACCAAGGTCAATATTCGGGTATTTTTTAAAATAAGTTCCGGTATTGATTTGATAATTCAGGTTCGATGTTTGGATATTTTCCCATCGATTTTGAATATTTTGATGATACCGGCTTTCATGCCAATCCGGTTTAATACTGATATAAAATCGTTTAAAACTTTTTTTGATATAGAGAACAGCATTGAAAGATTGGTCTGGAAAACGGACTAAAACAGGACTTTGATAGTAGTCAATGCCGGCATACATAATTTTGTTTTTGATGCTTACAGGTTTATATTGGTATTGCAACCGTAGATAATAATTCAGATTGTTAGCCATACTAAAATGCGAGAAAGACAGATTAAAATAATGTGCTTGTTCGTAACGCAATTCAGGATTGCCTTTTGCTACGGTATTAAATCCGGTTAAATAGTAGTATTTCAAATATTTAGATACTTCCGGAATATTGGCTTTTATACGGTATGTAAAATTTATCTTTTGTTTTAACCCGATTTTTTTACGAATGTAAAATTCGGGTAACAGTGCTTGTCTGACCTTAAATTTTTGATAATCACCATCAAATTGCCACGAATAACAATGCGCAAATAAACCGGCTTTAACAACGAAGCCGTTAAACCTTAATTTGTATTGCAAACCGCTAAATAAGTCGTTAAGATGTAAGCGTAAATCATTATGAAATCCCGAAGCACTTAAATCATAATAGGTGTTGTTCTCCAAAGTTTGATAGCTCCGCGTATAAAAATTTTGAAAAAGCAAATGATTGCCTAAACTCGTGTAAAAATGATGATTGCTGTTGAGCAACCAATAATGTTTTACTTCTATATTCCAAGCTTTGCTGTTATTGTGTTGGTTTTGTCCGATTTTATAAATACTTGCCGCTTGCAAAGCCAATATCTGCGACAAGACCGGTTGATTTGTTTGCCAATAATCCAATGGTGTATTTTTATCAATTGAGATGTTTTGCAAAAAACGTATCGTATTTTTTCGGTTGATTTTTCTATGCCAAGCCAAATTATTTGTCCAATGATAAGCTTTATCCTGTTGATTTTCAACAATATTTTGTTGTGTCTGTTCAATTATTGAATATTTTTGACTATCAAATTTCGCATCTTTGATATTGCCGGACATTTCCATATCAAAATAATTAAAAAGGCTTGCTTTATATCGGAAATGTAATTTTGCCAATCCGTTTATATCTTGTTGATCTTGGTTGGTTTGTCTGTTTTCGGTTAAAGTTTGCACACCTAAATACCGGTTTACATCAATTTGTTGTGTGCCGATTTTTTGGTTGAGAAAAATGGCATAGGTGCTAAATTCGATTTTGTTGCCGAAATCTTGTTGCCATTGCAGCGCTCCAAACTTATTTTGTTTTTGCAGAAAATGCTCACTACCAATCATCTTCATGATCCACCGGAAATTTTGAAAAGATGATTTGAGTTTTCCCAAATCGGCAATACCGCCTTCAAATCGCATAAAATCCGAGAAATTAATAGGGGCTTCGCCGGTGTTATTGAGATTACCTAAAAAACTCAAATTGGTTTTAGGACTGTAATAAAACAGGTTGGCTTTGCCGAGATAATGCCGGTCATTACCGCCACCGGCTTCGATATCACCGAATACAAAATGTTTTTTACCCTGTTTGAGCTTGATGTCGATAATCATTTTCTGTTCATCAGTCAAACCTTTCATAAAACTGACGCTATTGTAGTCATCAATAGCAACGACTTTATCAACGGCATCTGCCGGAATATTATCGATTGCTAAGCGTGTACCACCACCGAAAAACGGCTTGCCTTCAACCAATACCTTACTTACTTTTTTACCCATCACACTGACGGTACCGTTTTTGTCAACTTCCATACCCGGCAACTTTTTGAGTACATCTTTAAGTTTGCGCTCTTCACCGGTTTTAAACCGGTCGGTTTTGTAAGTAATGGTATCCTGACTGACTTTTACGGGTATATCCGCCTTTATGATCACTTCATTAAGCTTATTTTTTGCAGGTTTTAAAACGATATTTTTAATAAAACCATTGGATAAACTATCCACCTGAAAGCGAACAGGTTGATAGCCCATATACAAAACCGACACTTGATACGTATATTTTTTTAGCAAATGCAGTTTGTATTTGCCGTTTTCGTCCGTCATGGTAAAGACCGGGGCTTTCCGTTGTCCGGCTTCCGCCATAATATTAGCATACTGCAAAGCTTGATGCGATGAATCCGTTACCTGCCCTTGCACTACAATTTCTTGGGCAAAAATTTGAGGTGCAAACCATAAGAAAAAGACGAAAAGGATTGTTTTCAAAACAAATTTATCTAATGGTTTTTATAACGCTTCATCAGTTCTATTCGTCTATTCCATTGCAATTTTTTTAATTCTTCAATCCTTATTGGTTTTCCTTTATCAGGTGGCGTGATAGAGATTGGTTTTTTAAGAAATTTAATGTTCTTCATACGCAAAGTATGTCTAATAAAAGTTAATTGTAAAATCAATCCGGGGGTGCCGGCATAGCCGGCCGGTCCAAAAGGTACAGGTATTTCCGGTGTAAACCAAGCCACTATATCTTTCCCGCATTTGCATTTTTTTGTCGCTTTATAGCACTTAAATCCGCCAATAAATTTCTTTTCATAACTGATTGTCCAATCGTTTTTAATAGTATCCTTAACCAAAAACAATTGGTGCATGCTTTCTTTTTGGTTTAAAGTATAACGTTTTGGGGCATTTTGGTAAAAAATTCCATGCCCTAACATCATTTTTGACAAATGATAAGCCATAGGGTCTTCCAAATCGTCCGGTTTCATACCGGCATCTATGTAGTAGTAACTTTCGTTAGGATTAAACTTTAAAATATATCGGTGCTGTTTGGCGTATTCTTCTGCTTTTTCATTTAACGAGAAAGCTTTTTGCATTATTTGATCGGTTGGTTTTAACTCTGGATCAGTCGTATTAAAATATTCATATTCTACAATGGCGTTTTGTTGTGGTAGTGCTATTTGGTTAATTAATAATATTATTATTAAAATTGTTTGTTTCATCATTTATTTTTTTAATGTAGCCCCTGATCGGGGCTACAAATTACACATTAATGTTATTGTGTTAATTCAATACAGGTATTATATGCATATTCAAAATATTCTAAATCACATCCTGATACACCTCCACAGTGATAGGTTTCAACAGCATCTGCAAAATCCCAGCAATCGCTCGGGGTCACATTATTTAAATTTTCCTGTTTAGCATTACCTAAACTAACAAAACTAAAAGCTAATACTAAAATTAAA
>JALVKK010000181.1 GCA_027033875.1 Flavobacteriales bacterium | reverse complement strand
TGATATAACTGTTTCATTTGTGCCACAGTTGTTGTATCGGTCAGTTTGCCCACTTGCTTATTCTTGATAATGAAATCATTTGTTTTTGTTTGACACGATGCAAATAATAATGCTAGTGTTAATGTGGCTAATAATTTTAGTTGAAAGTTGCACTTCGGCAAGCTCAGTAACCGTAAAGTTGAAAGTTGAAAGTTTAGTTTCATATATTTGGTTATTTGGTTATATGGTTATTTGATGTCCGATGTCCGATGTCGGGGCTTCGGTACACTCCCGACTCTTGTCGGGAGCACTCAGCCACCTTTGATTCTGCTTCAAACTATCCCTTATCCCTCATCTCTTATCTTATCCCTTGTCCTTTATTGACGCACAAGTGTTTCTTCTTGCTATCTTCTTCTGCGATAGGTAGAGCGTAAGCCTAAAACGCCTAAAAAAGAACGTGTTACTTCTCTGATTATCATTTTTCCTACCGAACTTTTCAGAACTTTTTCTATCATACCGGGTTCATCTTTTTTCTTTTTTTGGGCACGCTTCTCCTTCTCAACTTCTTTTTCTTCTACTGCTTTTTCTATTTTTACAATCAAAATTTCATAAGCAGTTTTTCTATCGATACTTTTAGCATATTTTTTTCGCAATTTTGAATCTTCAATAATTTCTTCTAATTCATCATCTGTCAAAATATCCATACGGCTCATGGGTGCACGCATCAAGCTTGCCACCAATGGTGTCGGACGCCCTTTATGTCCCAAAACACTGACCAACGCCTCCCCTATTCCAAGCGATGTCAAGACTTCATCTGTATCATAGTATTCCGTAACGGGAAAATTTTCAGCCGCCAATTTTATGGCTTTTCTGTCTTTGGCAGTAAAAGCACGCAAAGCATGTTGAATTTTCAAACCTAATTGCGCCAAAACACTATCAGGAATGTCACGCGGATTTTGGGTTACAAAATAGATACCGATACCTTTGGAACGTATCAATTTAATGATACTTTCTATCTGCTCCAACAAAGCTTTGGAAGCATTGCGGAAGATCAAATGTGCTTCATCTATAAAAAAGACCAATTCGGGGCGGTCGGCATCGCCTTGTTCGGGCATTTTGGCATAAATTTCGGCTAACAATTGTAACATAAAGGTTGAGAACAACTTGGGTTTGTCTTGAATATCCGTCAAACGGATGATATTAATCATACCGCGTCCTTCATCGTCAATACGCATCAAATCTTCAATGTCAAAAGACGGCTCTCCAAAAAACATATCCGCTCCCTGCTGCTCCAACTCCACAATTTTACGCAAAATAGACCCTGTAGAAGCTGTAGAAATACGTCCGTATTCGGCTTGAAATTCTTTTTTGCCTTCACCGGTTGCCCATTTTATCAATTCTTTTAAGTCTTTCAAATCAACTAAAGGCAATTTTTGGTCATCGGCATATTTAAACAACACGGCAATAATGCCACCTTGTGTATCATTCAAATCCAATATCCGCGACAACAATATTGGACCAAACTCCGATACGGTTGCCCGTAATTGGGTGCCTTCCTTGCCTGTCAACGAAAACATTTCGACCGGAAACCCTTTGGGGGTAAATTCCAATCCTATTTTTGCCATTCGTTCATCAATCTTCGGGTGTCCGGGACTGGGTTTTGCCAATCCGCTCAAATCACCTTTCAGGTCCATCAACAATACGGGAATTCCTTTTTCAGACAACTGCTCTGCCATTACTTGCAACGACTTGGTCTTACCCGTACCTGTAGCACCGGCAATCAAACCATGACGGTTAAGTGTCTCCAACGGCACACGCACATACGTATTTGGTATAGCTTCACCGTCGAGCATAGCACCGCCGATTACAAACGAATCGCCTTTAAATGTATAGCCTTCGTTGACCTCTTTGATAAATTTTTCTTTTCTATCCATAGCGACTAAAAATAATGCGTAAAAGTAGTAATTTTTTTTGATTGATGTATCGGTTATTTGGTTATTTGGTTATCTGGTTATTTGGTTATTTGGTTATCTGGTTATTTGGTTATCTGGTTATCTGGTTATCTGGTTATCTGGTTATCTGGTTATCTGGTTATTTGGTTATCTGGTTATCTGGTTATCTGGTTATTTGATGTCCGGTGTCGGATGTTGGATGTCATTTCGAACGAATGACGAAGGAATGAGGAGAAATCTCATTTTCAATTCTCCATTTTCAATTCAGATACGCACGACCGTGCGCCTCTATCTCCTTTCGGGTACAGGACGTCACTTCGCCTGCTTGCTTTTAACTTTATAAACTTTACAAACATTACGAACTTTACAAACTTTCAACTAATATCTTTATCTTTGACAACTCGTATATAATAAATGTATGATTCAACAAATTAAAATTTTTACACAAAAGCATTTAAAACGTTTACCTGTTCCGGGATTTTCGGGTATGTCTTTGTATGATTTATTAAAATTGTATTGGGACGGTATTATCCACGGTTTTATTACGGTGCGAGCAGGGGCTATTGCTTACAGTTTTTTTATGGCTATCTTTCCGTTTTTGCTTTTTACCATGACCTTGATTCCTTTGGTGCCTATCGATGGGTTTCAATCCGATTTCATTGCCTTTTTTCATGATATTTTGCCACCTAAAACTTTTGATGTTATTGACAACATAATTATGGATATAGCTACCCGTCCAAAAAAAGGTTTGATGTCATTTAGTATCATTTTATCTATATTTTTTATGGCAAACGGCGTTAATGCCATTTTGACCGGTTTTGAAGAATCCGTTCACAAATTTATAGACCGGCGCAATCTGTTCAGACAATATTTTGTAGCTCTAGGCATATCTTTTCTTTTGGTTAGTATCTTGTTTGTTACAATGATTGGTATTATATATTTTGAAATTATAATCGTTTATAATCTGAAGAAACACGGTTTTATTCAAAATTATAATTCTTGGACTATTTGGGGCAAAAATATTTTTTACATCATTATGGTATTATTTTCCGTATCTGTATTATACTATTTCGGCACCAAAGAAGGTAAAAAATTACGCTTTATTTCACCCGGTAGTATCATGACTACTTTGTTGGGGATTATCAGTTTTTTTCTTTTTCAATTTTATATCGATCACTTTGCCCGCTACAATCAGCTCTATGGTTCTATCGGTGCTTTTTTAATCATCTTACTGATGATTTGGCTCAACGCACTGATTCTGCTTTTAGGACATGAGCTGAATATGGCTATTGTGAAGTTGAAAGACACGGCTACGCCTAGTGAAAAGTTGAAAGTTGAAAGTTGAAAGCTCAGGGATTGACTTGTCCTATTATATAACTTAAACTTCAATATTTTGAATATCGAACAAGGATTAATCCCGACATTCGTCGGGACAGGCTGATTTAAGATTTTAGAAGTACTATTTAAAAAACTTCTAAAATCGACGTTCCTTGATCGGTGTTCGGTGTTCAATTTTACAAAAATAATTTATAATATTGAAAATTAAAGTTATACCTAATAAGATATGCGTCGCCCGTATAGAGAAACTGAAATATATTTACTATAAACAGACATTTACCGGTAAAAAGTGGAAAAATTTGGAGTCTGATTCCAAATTTTTCCAAATACTGTGTTAAGATTAAAAGAAATGTAAATGACCGGAATCAAAATTATAGTAAAAAGTTTTAATTATATTTATAACTTTTATTATATTTGTGCAA
>JALVKK010000180.1 GCA_027033875.1 Flavobacteriales bacterium | reverse complement strand
TAGGATAAACACCGGCTTTTTCGGCGTTAAACTTGATGGTAGCGGTTTCTCCCGGTGCAAACGGATACATTTTGTCATAAGAGACTAATTCGTAAACATAATGATCCATAGGTGTTTGACCTAAGTTAGTCAAATGAAGAATCACATCTTGTCCTTGTTTTACATTAATGTCTGCCGGATTTACTTTACCATCTTTAATGGTACCGAATATTTCAACGGTATTACCTTTAACTTCTTTCTTTTCAGCTCCTGCTTCTGTAGCATAAGGCGATTTTGCCATTTTTGTAATATCCGTACCTACAGGATAAGCTTCCAAGTTATTCTTTTCATAATAAGTACGATCCATCATAATAGTATAGTGCGGTTCACCCATAGGTAAAGGTAAATCATAAATCAATTTGGGATGCTCGGCAGCGATATCTATCAACTGGTGGTTTTGCGGGTGCAAAGGTCCAACCGGATTGAAACGGTCAATAGATAATTTGTTCAAAGCAATCAAATATTTACCTTTAGGTTTTTTAGTATCACCGTGATAAGAAACCAAGTGACCAATGTTATAGTGTGAAGGAACGAAATCTAAAACTTTCAAGTTTTTGTAGTCCCATTTGGTAACACGTGAATCAACATAGATAGACGTATAAACCACACCGTCTCTGCTGTCATATTGGTTGTGAAGCGGTCCTAAACCTACTTCAACACTACCATGAAGGGCATCTTCCAATTTGATAATAGGAATACCGTAAGCATCTTTACCTTCGAATTTTTTATCCTTGATAGCTTTCATGATTTTGTCGAAGCTATATACCCAAGCATGAGAATCCAATTTACCGGCTACGATGATATATTCACCACTGGGGTTTACATCCACACCGTGAGGCGACTTGGGTTCGGGGATCAAGTATAATAAACCGTTTTTAACCGCTTCATCGATAGTAATCACGTGCATGCCGTTGATAACTTTTTTACCGATTTTACCGGCTTTAAATAATTCTTCGGCTTTTTTCCAGTTGGTTACGTGCAAGTAGTCAACGTCTCTTGAAGAACATCCTGCTTCAAACGGCGGACGACCTTTCATGATACCACCGAAGTAAACTTCCGAACAGAATGAGTTGGTAAAGCCCCAACCGTATGATTTTTCTTTACCGGCATCCGACAAATCTTGGGTATAAGGAGGAAATTCGAACGTAAAGGATTTTTTTAAATCTACTTTTCCTTTATCGTTGTCAAATTTCCAATAGGTTACCCCACCTCTCCAATATTTTTTATAGTTTTCTTCCGTAAGAGGATAATATTTTCTATCGAATGGTGCAGGATATTGTGCTGCCTCCATAAAATACTCAGAGTTAGGGGTAAAGAAAGAACCTCCGTGATCAGAGCGGAAAATCGGGTTTTGAACAATTTGCTTAACATACCAGTCTTTTAAGTCAACGACATAAACTCTCGGGTTAGCCTTATCGTTGATTACCATCCATTTACCGTCATAGTCACCATTTGTTTCAGAAAAACCGGGATGGTGGGTATCACCCCATAAGATTTCGGTACCGTCTATAAAACCGTCTTTCATCAAATTATAGGTTTCTTCCGAATAACCAAAACCTGCATAAGGTTGGCGGGTATTAATAGGGATATATTTAACCATACGCATAGAAGGCGCTACATAAGTAGGCATATTACCTTCTTGACCTCCCGAGTTAGCTACAATAGCTTCATCTTTTACGTTATCGGGTGTATATGTTTTAACAGCGGCTAAAACATCATCTTCGTTTAAACCTCTACGTTTTACAATGTCTTGGAAAGATTCCTTTCCTCTCGGCGCACCTACATCACCTGCAGCACCGTCTTTTTTTCCTTGCTCACCACCGCCACAACTGGTAGCAAAAAATGCAACAAGCATTAAGGACATGGCTGCACTAAGAACACGCAACCAAGATTTATTTTTTATATTTTTCATAATCCAATTCAATTTAGATTTTTTATATATTATTAACATTATTTATCTTGAGCTAATTTTTCGTCTAACAATTTCTTAGCTCTCAAACCAACATCGGCAGTTTTAACTTGATATTGCCAATATTGTTCCGCCCATAAGAATGCATCTTTCCATTTGCCTTCTTTGGCATATTTCTTATAATTTTCTTCTGACGTTTTTGCTTTATTCAATTGGTCAAATGCATCATCAACCAAAGCTTTTACGTAAGGATATTTTTCGAAGTGATTTTTCTTCAAGTAGTCAACTACGCCTCCGATAATATCACCGGTTTGTTTGATAACTTTAAGTTTTTCTTCGTAGTTTTTCTTGTATTCAGCTAATTGCTCTTTGGTCAATTTTTCACTGATATCACCGATAGGACCACCTTTATATCCTTTAGGTCTGACCAATAAGATACCTTCCATTTCCAAGTGCAAGGCTGAACAGAATTCCGTACAATAGTAAGGGAATACACCGGCTTTGTCAGCTACAAAAGTTAATGAAGCTGTTTTACCGGGTTCGAATGAACCGTGTTTTCCGTAAGTATCAACGGTAAATCCGTGGGTTTCATCTTCCGCTCTCTCTAAGTTGGTTAAGTGAAAAGTTACAATATCTCCTTCGTTAACTTCAACGATTTCAGGAGTGATATGCGAACGAATCAATGTACCGAATACGTGTACCCGGTTACCTTGACGTTCAATTTTTTCTTGACCGGCAACAGCACGGAAAGGAGAAGCTTCACCTGTACGTGAATTGGTTCCGGTAGGATAACGGATAATCGGCTTGATAGTTGTACGTAAAATAGCAACGTTACCGTAAACGTTAGCTTGCGGCAACGTCATCGTGTAAGTATCAAGCATTTCGTCATCGGCTGAAATATCAATCATATGTTGTACACTCGGACGAACCGGACCGGTTTTAGGTAAGTTTTTCAAATAAGCTTCTTTATCAACAGCAATCAAATAGTTTGAGTGCGGTGCAGCTGACAAACCTTGAGGTGTCATTAAATAAGAAGGTTTGAAGTCTAATTTAACTTCATCCATTTTTTTACCGTCCACATAGTTGAAACGAACGATTTTGCCGTCGTCATGAGCGGAAGCATAAGCGATACCTTTACGATAGTCAAAAGTTACGTCAACAACACCTTTGCCAATAGCAACGGATTTGTGCATAACGGCATCGGCTTTAAGGTTTTTACCTAAATTTGATTTCATTTTGGCAGCATCTAATACCAAAACTTCATCAGCGGCAACTACTACATATTTACCGTCAGGAGAAACTTTTACCATATTGGCAGAAGCAGGTAATTCAACAAAACTTACAATACCGGCTTTTTGAACTTCACTCAAAGGAATGAATTGCGAAAAAGTCGTCGGTACTTTTTTCATACCTTCCGCTTTTTTGTAATCTAATGTATAAACATAAGTTTTACCGTTATCAAAAGCCAAACCGAACATTAAGCCGTCAGAAGCACCTTTACCTATGTCGTTATAATCATAAGTGTAAGGCGGCATTTCAACGGTAAAAGATTTTTCTTTTAAGATACGACCTTTGTGCTCACCTTCTTTTTCTATACGCTTAACACTCCAAAAAGTAATACCGTTTTGTGCTTTGGCTAAATCGGTTACTTTATTATCCCAAGGCATAGGGAATTGTCCCGATTGCACGACATACTCCGTATTAGGCGTAACTGCCGCTTCGGGAAAAACACTTTTTAATATAGTGTTTGATAAAACCTGTTTGGTTTCAAAGTCATCTAAACCCAAAAGTGCTATACGGGCGTTAGCGCCATCGGAAAAGAAAGCATATTTTCCGTCATATTTTCCGTCGGTTTCAGAGAAAGCCGGAAAACGCATATCACCGTAAGTCGGGATACGGTTATCAGGGTTAGATTTTTTCAACAAAAGCGAACTTTCGTCGTCAAAACCGTAACCTTGCCATGGTTCAGGTGTAAAAACACCGACATACTTGTAAATACGCATACTTGGAATACCATATACAATCATGGTTCCCGAGTTACCGGTACCTACAATACCAAAGTATTCATCACGACCTCCGCGAGGCATGAAGGTTTTCACAGCAGCAATCTTGTCTTTGTCAGACAGACCCCGCGCTTTCATTACAGCGTCCACTGTTTCTTGGGCTGCTAATTCTGATATTCCCATTATGAATACCAAAATTACAAGAACAGATTGGGTCAACCAATTTGATTTTCTCATAGTACTACTTTATTATTTTGCTTAAAATTCAACAGTAAATATAACAAAATTCTTTTGAAAACAAAGCATTTTTTGTCATTTTTCGAAAATTTTACTACTGTAATTATTGTTACAATATTAAAATTTTACCCGCCGTATCGTAAAATAAGACAAAGCGGTCTCTTATTAATTATGAATATTGATATGAAATATAGCTAACTATTTGTAATCGCAGCAATATTAAACATAATAATACCGAATATTTTTTATTTTTTTCGAGCCTGAAACGTCTATTTCCATGTATAACCTCGCAAAGACAACCAATATGAAATTAATTGATTCAGCGATTTTATTCCAGATAAATCTACATCATTGTATGGCTTGTAAGCTGTTTTTAAAACTTTTCGTAAATGCGCTATAAAGCCTTTATCTATCTCGACGGAATTGTTGGACAGTTGCAACAAATTTTGCGATAATTTCATCAAACTTTTTGTCATCGGCAAAAGTTTTTGTATTTTCGGATTTGTATCCAATTGTTGCAATTTACCGTGAAGTCGTTGCCATAATTCAAAATAAGCGATAATTTGTTTTTTACTGTCGCTGTTATGATTTTTTAAGTAATCTTCTACCGCATAGTTGAATTTAAGAGCATCTTCGGCATCGGCAGAACAGGCATCGGCAAAGAGCATAAACGGCGAATAAGTATAATATTCTTTTCCGCCTTTATTGCGAGTATAGCCTTTTAAAGGTTCGTATAAACGCGTCAAAGCTTTTAAGGTTCTAATATCTTGATTTTGAGAGATATTTCTCAAAATAACATCTCTGTTTTTTAAATGTGTAATACCAAGTTCTTCCAAATGATAACTTTGTACAAATAAACGCCTGTACATATTACGTATATCAACTTTTTGAGGATTTAACCAAAGTCGTTCACCTATAGCCAATGTACGTGGCCAAATTCGGGAATCAATCGTAACGGGTGTTACCAATTCATTCCACATAGTTGTTTCTCCGCCTAAAATTCTATGTTTTTCTTCATCGGTCAGACCTTCAGGATATAATTGTGTCCGGTAATGTGTCGCCGCCGGCAAAAGTAAATCGATATAAAACCCGTTAGACAACACGGCATAATAGCCCTTTTTAACCGTTTTTTTCAAAGACTCTCCGGCTCTACCAAACCAAACATGAATCAAAGCGGATTTGGGCATTTGATCAGTCATAATTTCTTGCCAACCCATCAATTTTTTTCGATATTTTTTGAGAATATTCTGCAACTTAATATTAAAATATGTTTGCAATTCATGATTGGATTTGATGCCTTTTTGTTTCATAAAAGATTGTATATCGGGATTGGCATCCCATTGCTTACCTTCATTTTCATCACCGCCGATATGTATATACTCAAAGGGAAACAAACTTGACAATTCCTTAAAAATATTATCTAAAACTTCATAGGTTTCCGGGTTGGTTGGGTCTAATGTCGGATCAAACACACCGGCATGTCGTTGCAATTGGTAAGTCTTTTTTATAGACGCAATTTCAGGTATAGCCGTTAATAAAGCCGTAGCATGTCCCGGAACATCTATTTCGGGAATAACTCTGATACCCCTATCGTCGGCATACTGCACAATATCTTTGATTTGTTCTTGCGTATAAAAAAGCCCATCAGAAGCTTTTTCGGTCAATTGCGGGTATTTTTTAATTTCAATTCTAAAACCTTGATCATCAGACAAATGCCAGTGAAATGTATTCATTTTGGCAACTACCATGGCATCTAAGTTTCGTTTAATGACTGAAATCGGTTCAAAATGTCTGGATACATCAATCATCAAACCTCGCCAAGTAAATACCGGTTTGTCTTTGATACTTAAATTTTGAAAAAAATATGTGTCTTTATCATTATCAAGTAACTGCAACAAAGTTTCAAATGCATAGATGACGCCTATATCCGTATTGGCTTTGATGAAAATCCGCTTAGACGAAATATCAATTTGATATGATTCATCTTCATAAAGACGTAAATCACCTTTCTTTTTGTAATGAACCTCTATTGCCGCTTGCGGATTATTTTTTTTTGAAACTGGAAAACCGTATTTAACAAACAAACCTGTCCTATTTGTCAACCTGCGGATAAATTTTGTGGCTGCAATCTGCACCCGCTTGCTTGAAGCTTCGGGAATAGTAACTTGAAATAGAGAATCTAACACAAACCGACTTTCATGTAAAGTCAAACTCCGGGGTTGCGGCATTAAATTTTGATAAGCCGGATAATTTTGTCCCATCATTTGGTTCAGAATTAAAAAGATGATAAATATACTTGTTGTTTTCATTGTTTTTATTGACTATATGGTTATTTGCTGTGCCCCGATTCTTATCGGGGGTTATTTGATGAATAAGATTTTTTAATTTCAGATTTCAGATTTTTCTAACGTTGAGTAATCCAGATAACAATCGAGATTATATCTAAACCTTGAACCATAAAAGTAATAAAAATTTATATAAGTTGACATCCTTTTATGTCCTTTTACGTCTTATATGGTTTTATTGATGAATATATTACTTTATTCTCATTATTAACAACCCTGCCATCTTGTCACTATTTTACTTTGGTATTTTTTTTGCCGATAAATTTGTCAAAATCATAAAAAAATATAGTAAGCAATGAAAACAATGACAAAAGGCAAAATAAATGTAGCGGTTGATAATATTTTCCCGCTTATCAAACAATTTTTATACTCCGACCACGAAATATTTTTAAGAGAGCTTATCTCGAACGCTACTGATGCTACAAACAAACTCAAACATCTGGCAAGAATAGGCGAATTTGACGGTGATACCGAAAATCTTCAAATAGAAGTCAAACTCGATAATAAAAATAAAACCTTGACTATCATCGACCAAGGTATTGGTATGACCAAAGACGAAGTCGTCAAATATATCAACGAAATTGCTTTTTCGGGTGCCGAAGATTTTCTGAACCAATACAAAGACAAACAAGGAGCCGATGCCGGTATTATCGGACATTTCGGACTAGGTTTTTACTCTGCCTTTATGGTAGCTGACAGAGTGGAAATCCGTACCAAATCTTACAAAAAAAACAGTAAAGCCGTTCACTGGTCTTGCGACGGTTCGCCGGAATTTGAATTGGAAGAAATAAACGATATAAAAGAGCATGGTACTGAAATCATCTTGCATATCTCTGAGGATTCTACCGAATTTTTAGAAGAAAACCGTATTAGCGAATTGCTGCATAAATACAACAAATTTAATTCCATTCCCATTAAATTCGGCACCAAAGAAATCATCGACCCCGAATGGCAAGAAAGCGAAGATAACAAAGATGAAGAGCCAAAAAAAATCATTGTTGATAATATCATCAACAATACCAAACCGGCGTGGACAAAAAAACCATCGGAATTGACCGATGAAGATTATAAAAACTTCTATCACGAACTCTATCCTGATGTTTATGACGACCCGTTGTTTAATATCCACTTAAACGTTGATCATCCGTTTCATTTAACCGGAATCTTATATTTTCCGAAACTCAATTTGCAACTAGACCCCACAAAGCACAGAATACAACTATTTCAAAATCAAGTTTTTGTTACAGACAACGTCGAAGGTATCGTGCCGGAATTTTTACAAATGCTTCGCGGGGTAATCGATTCGCCTGATATTCCGCTCAACGTATCACGCAGTTACCTGCAAGCCGATGCCGCCGTTAAGAAAATTTCGGGTTATATCACCAAAAAAGTAGCGGACAAATTGCAAAGCCTGTTTAACAAAGACCGTAAAGCTTTTGAAGATAAATGGAACGACATCAAAATCATCATTGAATACGGCATGCTGTCCGAAGAAAAATTTTATGATAAAGCCCTTAAATTTTATCTTTTTCCGGACACAGAAGGTAACTATTATACCTTTGAAGAACTTGTTGAAAAAATCAAACCGGTTCAAACCGACAAGGATAAAAATATTGTTGTCCTGTACGCTTCCGATGCCAAAGAACAACACGCTTATATCGAAGAAGCCAAAAACAAGGGCTATTTAGTCCTACTGCTCGACTCTCCTATCGTAGCACATCTGCTTCAAAAGTTGGAAATGAACCATAGTGAATTGTCCGACCAAAAACAACCGGTCAAATTTGCCCGCGTTGATGCCGATGCCGTTGACAATTTAATCAAAAAAGACGACACCAAAGTTTCAAAATTGTCAGAAGACGAGCAAAACAAACTTAAAGAAATTATTGAAAAAAACATACCGGCTGAACAATTTAGTCTTCAATTGGAACATTTAGACGAAAATACAGCACCATTTATCATCACGCAGCCGGAATTTATGCGCCGTTTTAAAGAAATGCAACAAACCGGTGGCGCTATGTTTGGTGGTAACGATTTTCCCGGTACGTATAATTTGATTGTCAATACCAACAGCGATTGGATGCCAAAAATCCTCAAAGCAAAGAAAAAACAAGCCGAATATGTACAACAAGCACTGGATTTGGCCAAATTGTCTCAAAATTTGCTCAAAGGCGAAGAATTGACACGCTTTATCAAACGTAGTTTGGAGTTGATGAAGTAAAGAAGTTAAACTATTTTGCCTTTACCGGTACAATCTTTTCTATTTTCCGGTGCATCTTTTCCGACTTCATTTTTATCATTTTGCTGTTGGTATTCAACATCTTATCTGATGGTGAAAGATATTTTATACCCAAATTCAAACCTCTTAAAACAAACAAAATTCCGACAAACACCACGGCATAAGGAATCAATTTGTTGATTTTGTTCCGGACTTTTACCGATACAAAATTACCGAGATAAATAGCCAAACTCATCATCGGGGCTGTTCCCAGTCCGAAAATAGCCATATACAAAGCGCCCATCAAAGGCTCGCCGGTAGCCATAGCGCCGACCAAAGCAATATAAACTAATCCGCAAGGCAGTAAACCGTTAAAAAAACCAATAACGTAGAAGCCGAGTGTGGAACGTTTTTGCAGGTAATTACTCAACGAATTTTTGACAAAATAGACGAATTTATTCCAACCGGCTAAGGGTTTTAAGCGTAAAACTTTGGTGGCAGGCACAAAAGCCAAAACAACCATAACAATCCCTACAATTAGCGATACTTTTTGTTGAAAACCAACCAAAGAAATACCTTTGCCTACATAGCCGAAAATCAATCCTATCGAGGCATAAGCCGTCATTCGTCCTATATGATACAACAGCGTTTGCAAACTCATTTTTGCTTTATTGTTACGGTCAACCGGTAATATAAAAGCAATTGGTCCGCACATACCCAAGCAGTGAAAACTGCCAAGCAAACCGAGTAATAATGCCGTCAGTAGTATGCTCATCACAAATTAATTTAAAAATATGTTTTTTTCTATCAAATAAGAAACTTTGCCGGATTGCCATTCCACCGTAATATTCCACCGACCCGGAAGCAATTTGGCAGGGTCTATTATTTGTCGTTTATCCGCATCCAATTGCAAAGATACTTGACTGTCCAATTTTGAATTGTCCGGTTTATACAAAAGGATTTTACCTTTAACTTTGTCGATATATTTTGGAAATTCTACGACCAAGTTTTTTTGTTCTTGAAAAATCTTTACAGGAACCCGCATGGTATCTGCATGTTGACGTTTTTTGATTACCTCACCATATTTTAATTCTTTTTCATAATAATCTTTGGTTACCAATTCGTTGGATTCCAGCTCTTTAAACGAACGGTAGAAATAAAACAAAAAAACAAGCATAAAAGTAATATATACCAACAATATGCTCCAACCCCAATTTAATTTGAATTTACTCATAATATGTCTTTATAAAAGCAGGTTGTTTAAAAGCTGGCTTTTAAACAACCTGCATAAATTATTATTCCAAATATCTATCTCGCCACAGGGGCAATAAAGACCGTTTTATAACTGTCCAGCAGTTTACCGTCTTCATATATGCCTATGTTTATTGGTTTCTTACCGTGATATTTGGCTTTCGGTAAATCTATAAAAATAATGACTTGTTTGACTTCTTCTTTTTTCAAATCAAGACTATTTTGGGTACCGGATACGGTTAATTTTCCGTTTGCATCCATCAATTTTATTTTCAAATCTTGATAAGTGCGATTGCTTTTGTTGATAATCGTCGCCTGATACATATTTTGAACATTACCGTCGGGTAGTTCGGTAAAAACTTGTCCGCGAGTTCTCAGCACTTTCAAATCAACAGACGGACGATGAGCAAACAGATAAATAAATACCGTCAACAGTCCGATTAGGATTACCGTATAAAATTTGACTCTCGGTGTAAAAATCTTACCATGTCCTTCTTCAATACTCAATTTGGAAGCATAACGAATCAAACCTCGCGGTTTACCGATGGCATCCATAGTTTCATCACAAGCATCGATACATGCCGTACAATTGATACATTCGAGTTGCGTGCCATTTCTAATATCTATTCCCGTAGGACAAACCAATACACATTGATTACAGTCAATACAATCTCCTAAGCCTTCTGCTTCGCGGTCTTGACCTTTTCGCATGGGCGCTCTGTTTTCGCCGCGTTTGTAATCATAAGCAACCATAATCGTATTTTCATCGGTCAATACGCCTTGCAGACGACCGTAAGGACAAGCAATAATACAAACTTGCTCTCTAAACCAAGCGAATACAAAGAAGAATACAGTTGTAAAAATTAAGTAAATAATCCAAGCTTTTACATCACCAAACGGGTGTTTCCAAAAATTGATAGTATAATCGGCTCCGGCGACATACGCCAACATTACCGTAGTAATACCAAGCGAAATTAGATAAAACACCAACCATTTCAAACCTCGTTTTCGATATTTTTCGGCATTCCATGGCATTCTGTCCAATTTCATTTGCTTGGGACGGTCCCCTTCAAAGAAATATTCTATATTTCGGAACAGCATTTCCATAAATATGGTCTGCGGACAAAGCCAACCGCAAAATATACGCCCGTAAACAACCGTAAACAATACTAAAAAGACCAATGACAAAACGGCTGCCAGTGCCAACAAATAAAAATCTTGAGGAAAAAACGGCCGTCCGAAAATATGAAATTTGCGTTCTAAAATATCAAAAAGCATAAATTGCTCGCCGTTTACCTTGATAAAAGGTCCGACGACAAAACCTATCAGCAAAATTATACTCAATATGGTTCTGTTTCTGTAATGTTTACCTTTTGGTTTTTTCGGGTGTATCCAATTACGCAACCCCTCTTCATTGATAGTACCTATACTATCTCTAAAGCTTTCATTACTATTTGTATTCATTTTAAATAATTTTTTTAATCAAAATAAAGCAGTTTGAGCGTCAAACTGCTTTATTGATAAATATTAGTATGTAATTTTAACTTTTATTACAAGGTTCGCCTTCTGCTGCTTTCGGTTTTGCCGGTTTGGTACCTTGCAATGACAATACATAGCTGGCTACTTTTTGGATATTGGCAGCGCCAAGAGCTTTCCAAGGCGGCATACCTTTGCTGGTGCCATCGTTGATAACTTTAAAGATGCCTTTGATATCACAACCGTATATCCAAGCATCGTCAGTTAAGTTAGGTCCGACCAAACCGCCACCGTCAGCTACGTGACAGGCTGCGCAGTTTTTTAGAAAGATTTCTTTACCGTCAGCTAAGGCTTTTTGATCTGTCAATACGGTTACCGTATTGGCATCGACGATATTATGTGCTTTTTTATAAGCATCTACCTGCGCTTTGGCTTTTGCCATCTCGCGATTATATTCGTCATATTGACTGTCTTTACCTTGTACGGTATAATAGAAAATATAAAATACCGAAACTATAACCGTGATTACAAATCCGGCTGTCCACCAGGGCGGTAGGGGATTGTTGAGTTCTTGAATACCGTCAAAATCATGATCTAACTTGACGGAACTTTCTTGTTCTATGGGTGTGGCTTTTGTCAGTTTCTTTAAGAGTCTGTCAAAAACCGATTCATTCTTTTTTGCCATAATCTTTATCGTTTTGATCGTTTAATGGATAATTTTTTAGTTCATCAATATGTTTATCCGACACACCGAATATATATATCAGCACTAATATCATAATAATACTGAATAATACGATAGGAAAAACACCGAAAAAGTTTAATCCCGGATGGTTTGCCAGATATTCTTTGATGTTTTGTAACATAAATTACTTTTTTGCTGTTTCAACTTTTTTGGTTGTATCGGTCCCTAAACGTTGCAGATAAGCAATCAAAGCAACGATTTCTTTTTTGCTCAAATCAACTTTTTCACCACCAAATGCTTTGGCATAAGCCTCTGTTGTTTTGACATTGTTAGCTTCTAAATCCGCTGCAATTTCTTTGGCTTGTTTTTCTAACAATTTAGGAGCATTAGCAATATATTCATCGGTATAATACTCCGTACCGTCTTTAAGTTTCGTGCCAAGTGATCTCAGTGTTTTCATTTTGGCTTGAAGATCGGAAGTATCCAAATCATTGGTTACAATCCATTGATAGTTAGGCATAATTGAGCCATACATCATTGATTCGGGTTCGTACATGTGGTTAAAATGCCACAAATTAGGACGTTTACCACCTTCGCGGAACAAGTCCGGACCGGTACGTTTAGAACCCCATTGGAACGGGTGATCATACACATATTCTCCGGCTTTGGAATAAGGTCCGTAACGTTCAACCTCACTACGGAACGGACGAATCATTTGTGAGTGACAGTTGTAACAACCTTCACGCACGTAAATATCACGTCCTTCCAATTCGAGCGGTGTATAAGGTTTAACCGCTGTAATTTTCGGAATATTTGAATCAATAAAAATAGTGGGGATAATTTCAACAGCGCCACCGATAGCCGTAGCTATCAAAGCCAATACGGTAAACAAAACACCGCGTCTTTCGAGCCAATTATGAAATTCTTCACCTTTTTGACGAGCAGCAGGTATGCTTGATAAAGGTGCTGCTTCGGCAGCCGTATCTTCAACGGTATGACCTTTAACGGTTTTAACCAAGTTGTAAACCAACATCAAAGCACCTATCAAATACAAAGTCCCTCCGAAAGCACGCATATAGTGCATCGGTAAAATTTCAGTAACGGTATCCATAAATTCACCGTATTTTAAAGCACCTTCGTTGTTGAAATCTTTCCACATCAAAGCTTGTGTCCAACCGGCAATATACATCGGTACAACATAGAATAAAATACCAATGGTACCTATCCAGAAATGTTGATTGGCTAATTTTTTGGAATATAATTTGGTTTTGTATAAACGCGGTACCATCCAGTAAAGCATACCCATAATGATAAAACCGTTCCAACCCAAAGTTCCTACGTGAACGTGTGCCACAATCCAGTCGGTAAAGTGTGCTATGGCGTTTAAAGATTTGAAAGACAACATAGGTCCTTCAAACGTACTCATACCGTATGAGGTGATAGCGACTACATACATTTTTAAGATAGGATCTTCACGTACGCGGTCCCAAGCACCACGCAAAGTCAACAGACCGTTGATCATACCACCCCAAGAAGGGAAAATCAACATAAATGAGAAAATGGTTCCTAAAACTTGTGCCCATTCCGGTACGGCAGAATACAACAAGTGGTGCGGTCCTGCCCAGATATAGATAAAAATCAAAGTCCAGAAGTGAATGACTGATAATCTATAAGAGTAAATAGGACGTTTAGCCGCTTTAGGAACAAAGTAGTACATTAAACCTAAAATAGGTGTGGTCAAAAAGAACGCAACCGCGTTGTGTCCGTACCACCATTGAACAACGGCATCTTCAACGCCGGAATAAACTTGATAACTTTTAGTTAGAGTAGCCGGCAAACTCAAGTTGTTGAAAATGTACAACATAGCAATGGTTACAGCTGTAGAAAGATAGAACCAAATAGCTACATAAATATGACGTACGCGTCTTTTGACAACAGTCATAATCAGATTAACAGTGAAAGCTACCCAAACCAAAGCTACTAAAATATCAATAGGCCATTCCAATTCGGCATACTCTTTGGATTGAGAAATCCCTAAAGGTAAGGTAACAGCTGCCAAAACAATGATTAATTGCCAGCCCCAGAAATGTATTTTGCTTAAAGCATCACTAAACATTCGTACTTTGAGCAAACGTTGGGTGCTGTAATAAGCACCGGCAAAAATACCATTACCGACAAATGCAAAAATTGCCGCATTGGTATGCAATGGTCTCAATCTTCCGTAGCTTAACCACGAAATTCCGTCCGTATAATGCGGAAACCAGTAAAAATAAGCTACCATTAGACCAACTGTAAAAGCCGTAATACCCCAGACAACCGTAGCCCAAGAAAACAGTTTTACAATCTTGTCATCGTAATAAAATTTCTGTTTTTCCATATAATTTAATTTTGGTTAATTATTAGTTATTTGTTTGTTCTATTCCTGTTTTTTTTCTTCATCAAATTCATCCAACACCATTCTGACGGACGGCGTATAAGTATCTTCATATTGTCCTGTTTTTACAGACGATAAAAACAACACTAAAAAAATAAGCGCTATAATCAAACTGATAAAAATGGTCAAATATAAAGCTACCATAAAATTAATTTAAACTTTACAAAGATACAAATAAATATAAAATACGAAAAAATCTTTGAAAAAAATAAAACACAAAAGCTATAATTTTGATTTATACACAACAATGCTCATAAATTTGCGATTATTGTAATAATTTTAGTAATTATTTATTTTTTTATAAAAAAAGACCGCCGTTAAGCGGTCAATTTGTTATGAAAATATTTTGAATATTTAATGTTGGCGTTTAGATATATTCCGGTTAAAGTCCGGACACTTAGCTTTGTTGCATCGCTTCTATAAAAATTGCTGAACTTATGTAATATTCAATATTGAGAAACGAAAATGACAAAGAATAATTCTTTGCTTTCAACTTGTTTAGAATTTGGCATTAAAACCTATCCCCAATATTTCTTTTAATTGAATATCCTGTAAAGCATTATCATCATACAATAAATTAATACCGAAATTGGCACTGATGTATTTGTTGATGGTCATTACCATATTCATTTTGTAATCTACATCGATATTTTCGGGATGATCCAAATAGTTGCTATACAAACCGAGTATATTTTCCATCGATACGTTTTTCATCAAATTAAATTTGTAATAACCGTCAATAGCCATACCCAATTCATAACGCATTTTTTCACCGGGTTCAACACCGAAAGCGCCGGCAGCCGATAAGGTATCGTCATTTACAAAAGTAAATTTGGACGTGGCCGGTGCAAAATTAACTTTTAAATTGTCGGATTTTTTCCACAACATACCCGGACCGAAACTCAAATAAGCAGGCGCAAATAGTTTGGAAGTAACCGCATAAGGTGATACATTATAATCGTAGCCATCGGTCATTTGCGTCTTAAAATTGCCGAAAAACGAGTAAAACCACAACTTTGAAGCTTGACGACCAAAAACCGAATTGATTTCAAAACGATCGTCTGTTTTTTTGGTTTCATCTGAAATACGACTCAAACCATAAGCCGCTATTAATTTGGTATCCCAGATGTTAATGCCTTTTTTGTGATTAAAATTGTAGTTGACCAAACCGTTGAGAGCCATAGAGTTTTCACCACCTTTTATCCAATTATCAAATGATGCTTGATTAAACATTAAACTGATGTCTCCGCCGTTGTGCCAACCGTCTTTTACTTCTTCTTTCTTGTCTTGAGCATTGATACTCAAACTTCCTAAAATTATTAACGCTAAAACTAATTTTTTCATTCTATTTATCTTTTTATAATTTTCATTTTGCAAAAATACAAAATTTTTTAACACAATTGACAAATAATTCAAAAAATAATTACTGTTTTTTTGTTAATAACTTGCATATTCATAATTCAATCATAATTTATACTGTTACTCAATATTTTCAAACCACTTATATCGTATCAACAACAGCAATCCGCCCAAAGCTGTCAAAGTATTGGTTACGGGATAACTGACCCAAATACCCAGTTGTTTCATATCGGTATGATAACTCAAATAATACGCTAAGGGAAAACGTAGTAACCAAACCGATAACAAAGCCAATATCATCGATATTTTGGTTTTGCCGGCTCCTCTAAATGAGCCGATTAAAACGATTAGAGTACCTAAAAAACCGAATGAAACAGATAATATTTTGATAAATACAGCACTTTCTTTAATAGTTACCGGCTCTCCCGGTATAAAAAATGCAGCAACTTCTTCGGCAAAAATAAACAATAACAACCCGATGAATGTCAAAACGCTAAAAGCTGTTTTTAAACTTAATTGGATCGTTTTTTTTACCCGATCATAAGCTACGGCACCTATATTTTGCCCGACCAAAGTTGATGTTGCCGTACCCAAACCGAATGCCGGAATAACAATAAAACTCAAAATGCGAGTTCCTATACCGTAACTGGCCAATACTACCGTGTCAAAATGCGAAACTAACAGTACCATAACAAAAATTCCCAATGCCCGACTGACTTGTTCTATGGAAACAGGCACTCCCGTTTTGAATAGTTTTTTGATAAGATTAAAATCAGGACGGTAATCACTCAAACGTATTTTGATACCTTGCTCACCTTTAAATAATATAAACAAACCTATAAACGCCGACAATATTTGTGTACCTACCGTAGCCATTGCCGCTCCTTTAACTCCGGAAGCGGGAATAATATCACGCCAACCGAATATAAACAACGGATCCAAGACCAAGTTGAGTAGAACCGTAGCTAAAACAATGTAAAAAGGCAATTTCACTTTACCGATACTACGCATCAATGACTGAAATGTCAAATAAACAAATAATGGGGGAAGTCCTAAAAAGGTTATTTTTAAGTAAGCGACTGCTTCATTGTAAACTTCCGGCGTGACATGCATAATATTAACCAATAACGGTGTCAAAACATATCCTATAATCGCTAATATCAAAGAAATTGTCAAAACTGAAAAAAATGTTTGCGTGGAAATATGTGCCACAGCCTCAGCGTCTTTGGCACCTTGGCGTTTGGCAACCAAAATAGAACCGGCTATCGCCACACCCGAACCCAATGACACGATAATAAACACAATAGGAAAAGCCAATGAAACCGACGCAACCGCCACACTTCCCAAACGTCCCACCCAAAACGTGTCGGTCAAATTATATGCCGTCTGCAAAATATTCGTTAAAATCAAAGGAATTGATAATTTAACTAAGGCTTTTAAGATCGAACCTTCGGTAAGTTTATTCATTTATTATTTTAAAAGATTGAAAAATTTGTTATTTATTATCGAATATTCGTTTCCGTCTTATGGCTTTACCGCTTCCCAACAGGTACTTGTTACTAATCCGCACTTCGCACTTTACCAACTGTTCATCTCCTCCGTATCAACCACAATCCCAAAAACGTCAATCCGGCATTAATCAGCAACAATTCAAAACTAAACCGGTATTGCCAATCCATTTTTTCAGGTAAAATAGCAATCAAATATGTCAGAACCGGTGAAATAATCACAATAAAAGGCGTCAATTTGTCCTGAATTTTGTATTTGGTAAACAATCCAAACGTAAATAAACCCAATAGCGGTCCGTAAGTATAACCGGCAAATTTGAAAATGGAACTGATGATACTATCATCCTCTATCAATAATTTGTACAAAATCAAAATTAGAACAAAGAACACAGAGATGCCGATGTGTACCATTTTTCTGATTTTCTTTTGTTGCTCAGGCGGATATTTTTTGTCAATTTGCAAAATATCCAAACTAAACGAGGTGGTTATAGCCGTCATCGATGAATCTGCCGACGAGTAAGCCGCGGCAATCAACCCAAGAATAAAAAAGATGGCGGCGGCAATACCCAAATCTGTTTTCACAGCCAAGTATGGAAATATTTTATCCCCTGAAATTTCTAAAGCCTTCAAATCAATATTGTTGTGTGCGGCATACGTCAACAACAAAACACCTAAAGATAAAAATAGCAAATTGACAAATAGCAAAGCTATGGAAAACCAACGCATGTTTTTTTGTGAATCTGCCAAATTTTTAACTGTTAAATTCTTTTGCATCATACCTTGATCCAAACCGGTCATGGCAATGGCGATAAACACACCGGCAAGGAATTGTTTCCAAAAATAATTACCGGCATTGTAATCTTCAAAATGAAATATTTTTGAATACGGACTATTGTAAATATGATTGACCATATCGTCAAACGACCAATTTAAGTTTTTAGCAATCAGATATATAGAGATAACTAAAGCAGTCAACATAAAAGCCGTTTGCAAAGTGTCTGTCCAGATAATGGTTTTGATACCACCTTTAAAAGTATATATCCAAATTAACAAAATAGTAATGGCTACCGTTACAATAAAAGGCACGTGTAGCTCATCAAAAATCAATAATTGCATAACCTTTGCTACCAAAAACAACCGCAACGAAGCTCCTGCAATACGTGCTACTAAAAATAATACAGAACCGGTTTTGTGCGTCGTATCTCCAAATCGATTTTCCAGATATTGGTAAATGGAAGTTAAATTCATCCGGTAATACAAAGGCAACAGCACATATGCAATCACAAAATACCCGACTACAAAACCCAAGACCATTTGCAAATAAGCAAAGCCCTGTGTTTCAACCCAGCCCGGCACCGATATAAACGTAATCCCCGACAGTGAAGCGCCAATCATCCCGAAAGCCACCAAATACCAAGGTGCTTGACGCTTAGCTCTAAAAAACACTTCATTGGTATCCTCTTTGCCTGTAATTAACGAAATAATAACCAATACCAAAAAATACAAGGCAATAATCAACAAAATATTGTGCGCTGCCATATTCTTGTTTTATTCTAATAAAGGCAAATTTATGAATTATTTATTGAGAAAAAGAGGAATTGAAAAATATAATTAAGATAATAAATTAAGATAAAATCAAAAAAAATAAAATATTAATATTTTGTTTTGTAACAATTTTGTATCTTTATCGTTCATTAAACTGTATATGATAAGCAAGTATCAGTCGTGCTTATTTTCATATTAACCTCATAATAACATAAATATATAATAATGAAACGATTACAATTATTACTCATTCTTATTTTATTGACTCAAACACAAATATCAATGGCACAGAAAATTGATTATGAAGAGTATGATTTGCCCAACGGATTACATGTAATCTTGCATGAGGATCACACAGCTCCCGTTGTAACAACCGGAGTTATGTATCACGTTGGCGCCAAAGACGAACAGCCCGGTAGAACGGGATTTGCACACTTTTTTGAACATTTGCTCTTCGAAGGCACCAAAAACATACCGCGAGGCAAATGGTTTGAGATTGTCAGTTCGCACGGCGGACAAAACAATGCAAATACTACTGACGACCGCACGTACTACTACGAAGTGTTTCCTTCAAATAACCTGAAATTGGGTCTTTGGATGGAAGCCGAACGTATGCGACATGCCGTTATCAACCAAATTGGCGTTGACACCCAAAACGAAGTGGTGAAAGAAGAAAAACGCTTGCGTTATGACAACCAGCCCTACGGACATTTCTTGGAAGCTATTAAAGATAATGTCTTTACAAAACACCCTTACAAACATACCACCATCGGCAAAATGGCAGACCTCGATGCTGCCAAATTAGACGAATTTATAGCTTTTTACAAAAAATACTATATTCCCAACAATGCAACTTTGGTAGTCGCCGGTGATATCGATAAAGCCAAAACCAAACAACTGATCGAAAAATACTACGCTAGTATTCCTCGAGGCGCTGATATTGTTCGCAATAAAATCATCGAACCGCCCATCACTCAAGAACGCCACGCCGTATATTACGACAAAAATATTCAAAAACCGGCTATCATGCAGGCTTATTTAACCCCCTCAATGAAAGAACGTGATGCTTATGCCCTCGATATGTTATCTACTTATTTAAGTGATGGTAAAAGTTCCGTTTTGTACAAAAAACTGGTTGATGACAAGAAAAAAGCATTGATGGTAGGTGCCTTTAATATGACACAAGAAGATTACGGAACCTATGTTGTTTTTGCTATTCCCATGAACGATCAAGTGAGTTTGAAAGAACTGACCAATGAAATAGATGAAGAAATTATCAAAGTCCAAACAAATCTGATTTCCGAAGAAGATTATCAAAAATTGTTAAACAAAATGGAAAACGATTATGTCAATTATTACACTACCATGCAAGGAATTGCCAATGGATTGGCACGATACCATGTTTTATACGGTGATACATCTTTAATCAATAAAGATCTAGATATATACAAAAGTATCACACGCGAAGATTTAAAACGTGTAGCCAAAAAATATCTCAACAAAAACCAACGCGTTTTACTTAAATATTTACCTAAAACTGACGATCAATCCAAATCTGAAAACTAATGAAAAAACTAGCATATATTTTACCGGTAATATTGTTACTGCTGAACACTTCATGTGGCAGTACCCGACAAACAACCAAAATCGAAAATCAATCCAAAGCTATGCAAACGGACGATATCAATCAAATGCCTCAATCCGACCCGGCACCGGCTATCAAATTCCAAAAACCGGAGGTCTTTAAACTAAACAACGGCTTAACGGTTATTGTAGTTGAAAACCATAAATTACCTCGTGTAAATGCCAGCTTACGCATCGATAATCAACCGATACGTCTGCGTGATAAAAAAGGTAGTGACGACTTGCTAAGCGCTTTGCTCGGCACCGGTTCGGAAAAAGTATCCAAAGACGAGTTTAACAAAAAAATAGACTTTTATGGTGCTAACGTCAATCTTTACGACGGGGGATTTAGAATCAATTCTTTGAGCAAATTCTTCCCCGAAATATTAAAATTGACGGCTGACCAAGTTCTTCATCCGAAATTTGTAAGAGAAGAGTTCATTAAAGCGCAAGAAAAAATCATCGAAAGTTTAAAAACCGCCGAAAAAAGTACACCTGCCGCCGCTGACCGCGTGATGAAAAAATTAGCGTACGGACAACACCCGTTTGGTGAAATTTCAACTATTGATAACCTTAAAAAAATCAGTTTATCAGATGTTGAAGATTATTATAAAAGAAATTTTACGCCCAATCATGCATACTTAATCGTTGTAGGTGATATATCTCTTGATAAGATCAAAGATGTCATAAATGCCAATTTCGGCTCATGGACCAAAGCTCCTCAAGTACGAGGCGCTGCCATACCTTCCATTATCAATGTACCGACCGAAGTGGATTTTGTACACATGCCCAACGCCGAACAAACCGAAATAAAAGTGGTTCACCGTTCCGATATTCGCAAAAACAATCCCGATTATCAAAAAGTTTTATTGATGAATGCCATTTTAGGTGGGGATTTCAATTCATACTTAAATATGACGTTGCGCGAAAAACACGGCTGGACTTACGGCGCACGAAGTAGCTTCGGCACCAATAAATACGGCAGTTTGTTTAAAGCTTCAACCAGTGTTCGCAATGCCGTTGCCGATAGTGCCATCGTTGTAACAATGGCGCAACTCAACAAAATTGTAAACGAAAAAGTTGATCCGAAAGTCTTAAACAATAACAAACAAAAATATATGGGTAATTTTGTCTTGCAAATGGAAAAACCTGCTACAATAGCCCAACAAGCATATAGTATCTTTGTAAATAATTTACCCGATGATTATTACGAAACTTTCTTACAAAAAATTGATGCTGTTACGGTGGACGATATCCAAGAGGTTGCAAAAAAATACCTGCACCCCGATCAAGCCAGAATCGTTGTAGCCGGAAATGCCAAAACAACCGCACCCGGTCTCGAAAAAGCCGGTTACCGAATTAAATATTTCGACAAATACGGTAATCCGACCAAACCGCCCAAAATGAATCAAGCATTGCCACAAGACGTTACTGTACAAATGCTTATCGATCATTTTATCAGCGCTATCGGCGGTAAAGATAAAGTCAATCAAATAAAATCCAAAGAAGCGATTTACGAAGCCAAAATGCAAGGCACGCTGTTGAAAATGACCAATAAAGCCATGTCTCCAAACAAATTTTCCAGTCAAACCGAAGCCATGGGAATGGTATTCAGCAAAGAAGTCTTTGATGGTCAAAAAGGTTATAGGATGATCCGGGGACAAAAACAAGATTTAAAACCGGAAGAAATAAAAAAATACCAAAATCAAACCCAACCCTTTACGGAATTCGGCTTGATTAAAAACGGTAAATTAGCCCGTATGGATAATTTTGACGGTAATGATTATTATGTAATCGTTGATAGTGAAGGTACCGAACACTTCTTTAACGTCAAAACCGGATTGAAAGATAAAATCGTTCAACACCGTAAAGTACAAGGTAGAGAAATGACCCAACCTATTTATCTCAAAGAATATAAAGAGGTAAACGGTATCAAAATACCTTCAAAAATCGTCATTGCCACAGGTGTTCAAAATATCGAATTTAACTTAATCGATGCTAAAACCAATAATTTAACGGCAGACGATTTTAAATAATCATGTCTTTATCTAATATAAAGGAGGCTGTCTCGATTGCTTTTGAGACAGCCTCCTCATTTTATATCAAAGTAATAAATTATGACAACACAAGCCCCAATCCGAAAAACAAACTATATAATAATGTCAATATTGCCACTTTTTTCAACTCCGGGTCAAAATCCTTAGGATTATTTATTTGAATCACCCGCATCAAATGCATAAATAAAAATAAGTAAGGTATCATAAACAACCAAGACCAAAAGCCTTTAAAATGATGAAAAATGTATGCTTGCGTAAAAAAGAATGGTAAAACAATCAACACAATATGGTATTTTTTGGCATTATCCAAACCAAGCTTAACCGGAATAGTACGTTTGCCGGCTTTGATATCGGTCTGTAAATCGCGCATATTGTTCAGATTTAACACCGCCATACTCAACAACCCGATAGAAAGAGCCGGAAAAACCAAAGTCCAATCCAAAATTTTAGTATATAGATAAGTCCCTCCCGTAACCGACACCAAACCGAAAAAAATCAAAACGAACAAATCGCCCAATCCAAAATAACCATAAGCATTTTTACCTACCGTATATTTCACGGCAGCAACTATGGCTGCTATACCCAAAATCAGGTAAACCAAAATCTCCGGCAAACGCGCCAAACCAAAACTGTACGTAACCAAAACTAATGCCGACAAAAATGATAAAATGCCGGTAATATTCATCGCTTTTTTCATTTGCGCAGGTGTAATAGCTCCGGACTGAATGGCGCGTTTCGGACCAATACGCTCGTCATTGTCCGTTCCTTTAAGACCGTCGCCGTAATCATTGGCGAAATTGGACAAAATTTGAAATAAAATTGCCGTTACCAGTGAACCCGCAAAAATAAACCCGTCAAACTTGTCAAAACTCGCGGCTATAAATCCTGCCAAAATAATCCCTGACAACGATAAAGGCAAGGTTCGTAAGCGTGCCGCATTGATCCATTTGTTCATTTTATTGTTGTTTTATAAAATTTATCGCCTCCCGTAAATCTTCCTCCGTATCAATACCAAAATTTAATTGATCGGTTTCAAGCATTTTGATACGTAAACTATTCTGTAAAAAACGTAAATTTTCCAATTTTTCTATCTGTTCCAAATCCGTTTGCGGCATCTGTGCTATCCGTTCTAAAACCGGTTTGCGAAACGCATAAACGCCAATATGCTTATAAGCCGTTTCAAAAACCTTATCACGCGAATACGGAATAGGCGCCCGCGAAAAATACAAGGCAAAATTTTCTTTATCTACAACGACTTTTACATGATTCGGATTGAGAAAATCTTCTTTGTTTTGCAAGCGAATCATCAGCGATGCCAAATCAATTTTATTCTCAGTATCTTCTTCAAAAACCCGTATCAAATCTCGTAAAGATTTTTTATGAATAAAAGGCTCGTCTCCTTGAATATTGATAATAACATCCGCTTCGATATTACCGGCAAATTCGGCAATCCTGTCCGTACCGGTTTCGTGGTTTTTAGTACTGATAAAGGCTTGTCCGCCGTTTTGAACAATCTCGTTATAAATCAACTGCGAATCGGTAATAACATAAACACTGTCAAATAATCCCGATGTAACAACCGCCCTGTAAGTGCGCAAAATAACCGTTTGCCCGGCTAAGTCTTTCATCAGTTTGCCCGGAAATCGTTGCGAATCATACCGTGCTGGAATTAATGCGATTACTTTTATTTGAGGAAATGATGATTTGTTATTCATTTTCGATTTCAGATTTGCGATTTCAGATTTTAGATTTATTGAATATTTCGTTTTTTGATGTTACCTGTCATTTCGAACATTCTCCTTTGTCATTTCGATCCCTACGAAAGTAGGGAGAGAAATCTCATTTTCAATTATCCATTTTCAATTAAGACGTTGCACTGCAACGTCTCTACTTGATACTCGTTACTTGATACTAGCAACTAATTTGTCCAATATTCTGTGAACCTGCCCGCTATTCCAGTCTGCTGCACCGGTTTTTTTAACTACAATATGCCCTTCCTTGTCGATGATAAATGTCGTAGGAATAGAACTTGATTGTAACATTGCCGGCGGATTGCTCTGCATATAATTCACCGGAATATCCCATTCGTTTTTTTGTAAAAACATATCAACTTTCTCCGGTTTATCTTGAGCAACAAATAAAAACACAACTTTATCTTTGTATTCCGGATACAGTTTAACTAAACTCGGCATTTCCGCCACACAAGGCGGACACCATGTCGCCCAATTGTTAATCAGAACAACTTTTCCTTTATAATCGGCTAAATTAACGATTTGTCCGTCTCGCGACACCAATTGCCATTGATAAGTATCCAATTTTAATTGTTTGTCCTTGTCTATTTCCAAATTTTCAACCCGCGAAGTAACATACGAAACAGCTTTAATCAACAAAGCACGCAAAGGCAATCCCGCCGGTGTCAACATAAATGTGATCAATCCGAAAAAGAGGATGTTACCCCAATGTTTTTTTATAAATTTTTGCATAATTTTAAGTTCTAAGGCAAAGATAAAATATTTAGCGCACAAAAAGACACAAAAAAACCGCCTAACTTCTTGTCAAGCGGTTATGGTGGAGCCGAAGGGAGTCGAACCCTCGACCTCATGACTGCCAGTCATGCACTCTAGCCAACTGAGCTACGGCCCCAAATGCGTTTGCAAAAATAAGAAAAAGATTTTATTGTAAAAAGTATTTTTTTATTTTGCTCAGAATAATCAAATATTCGGAGCAAACATATCATAATGTTAAAGCCTTTTAACAAATACTGATTATCTGATAATAATTATGTAACTCAGATAATAAAACGTAAAAATCAAATATTTTGTGATAATATAAAAATTTTATTTCATATACTCCGAAATTTTCAACATTTTCTTTTCAGATTAAAAAAAATATCGTATATTTATTGCATAAAAAATTTTTGTTATGAAAAAAATACTCGTTCCTGTTGATTTTTCCGAAAAATCAGAAGAAGCCCTCAAAGTCGCCTCAAAAATAGCTTCTAAAATTGAAGCTGAAATATATGTTTTACACCTATTGGATATACCTTCGGGTGAAATTGATGTGATTGAAGGCCATCAAGTACCGAAAGGACCTATGGCAATGATGTTATTTGAAAATACTCATGCAAAATTCGATGAATTTTTAGATAAAGATTATCTGGATAATATTCCGGTTTACGAGAAGGTTATGACCGACGCCCCCGTAGAAGGCATCTCGGAATTTGCTCAAAAAAACAATATCGATTTTATTATTATGGGGTCTCACGGTACCAGTGGTTTGGAAGAATTTTTTGTTGGTTCCAATACCGAAAAAGTTGTCAGAACTTCAAAAATCCCTGTTTTGGTTATCAAAAAAGCAGCAGATAAGTTCAAAATTGAAAAAGTTGTAATTGCCGGTAAGTTCAAAGGAAATCATATTTCGGAATTTAAAAAAACCATATCATTTTTAGATATTTTTAATCCTGAAATTCATTTGTTACGCGTCAATACCATTTCCAACTTCAAATCAAGCAAAGAATTGGAAGATATTTTTGATAATTTTTTGAAAAAAGTACCCGAATATCAAGATTTAAATCCTGTTATTTACAATGACTACACCGTTCAAGAAGGTATTTTTAACTTTGCCGAAAAAATAGATGCCGATGTTATAGCATTAGCCACCCGCGGCAGACAAGGTATTATGCACTTTTTAAGCGACAGTATAGCAGAAAACGTTGTCAATGCCGCCAAACGCAACATCTTGACTGTCAAAATCTGAATATAATCTAAATTTATAATATTTTATCAAAAACCTGCCGGCTTTTAAAAGCCGGCAGGTTTTTTGTTAACCGTTAAAAATCAACATCTAACACAAAATATTTATATACTTATTAAGACTTTCTTATTGATGAATGAGAAGTATTTTGTCAAATAAATTCAATTTATGTCTATTTTTGCAATTTTGAAACCTAAATAATGCGAAAACAAGCAGATAAAATAGAATTGATGGCACCGGCAGGCAGCTGGGAGGCCCTTCAAACGGCGATAGACAATGGCGCAGACTCGGTTTATTTTGGCGTGGAACAACTCAATATGAGGGCTGTGTCCGGTATCAATTTTGAATTAAATGACTTACCGGAGGTCGTGCAACGTTGTGAACAAAACGGTGTACGCTCCTACCTCACCTTAAATACCATCGTTTACGACCATGATTTATTGATGGCAAAAAAACTGATACAAGCCGCCAAAAATGCAGGCGTAAGTGCCGTTATTGTTGCCGATCAAGCGGTTATGTTTATGGCGCGCGAAGCCGGACTGGAAGTGCATATCTCTACACAAATAAATATCACTAATGTCGAAACCCTAAAATTTTACAGCACTTTTGCCGACACTATGGTACTAAGTCGTGAATTAAGTTTACGACAAGTCAAACATATAACCGAACAAATCGAAAAACAACAAATCAAAGGACCTTCGGGTCGTTTGGTAGAAATTGAAATTTTCGGACACGGAGCTTTGTGTATGGCAGTGTCAGGTAAATGCCACCTCAGCTTACATACTTACAATTCGTCAGCCAATCGCGGGGCTTGTAAACAAAATTGTCGCAAACCATATATCGTTATCGACAAAGAATCCGGAATTGAATTAGAGGTTGATAATGAATATATTATGTCGCCAAAAGATTTAATGGTGCTGGATTTTTTGGATCAAGTAAAAGATACCGGCATCAAAGTTTTAAAAATAGAAGGTCGCGGACGTGCACCCGAATATGTGGCTACTACCGTTAAAACTTATCGCGAAGCGATTGATTCATTATATAATAATACTTTTACCCCCGAACGTATTGAAAAATGGATAATACAATTGGCTACCGTTTACAATCGCGGATTTTGGAGTGGCTATTATCTCGGTAAAAAATTGGGCGAATGGACAACCCCCGGCTCTCACGCCACACAAAAGAAAATTTATCTCGGTAAAGGTTGGCACTACTATCCGAAAGCACAAGTAGCCGAATTTAAAATGGAAGCCTTTGATCTGAAACAAGGCGATAAAATCCTCATTACCGGACCTACCACCGGCGTCGTGGAAAAAACCATTGAACAAATGTACGTCAACGACCAACCCGGAACACTTGCCCGCAAAGGTGATATCGTATCCATTAAAATCAACCAAAAAATACGTCCGGCTGATAAGCTGTATAAGTTGGTGAAGAATGAGGAAGCATAGCAGAAGCTATGTCATTACACCGTATAAAACGCCTCCAATTCTTTCAAAGTTGCCGGATTAGTTTCAATATCTTTGACTATATCGCCTTTGTCTAATACAACTATACGGTCGGTTACTTCGGTGATATGTCCTAAATCGTGACTTGAAATCAACAACGTTTTATCTCGCTTTTGGGCAAGTTCTTTCAGGAGTTTATTTCGCAGGTTGTCGGACAGTACCAAATTGAAAAAAGTCGTTTTACCGGTGTATTTTATATTGTTGACATTGACAAAATAACAAGATTTGAATAATCATGTCTTGTAGCCACAGAGGTTGAGATTAAATCTTTATTATCCATTTTCATTTCTCAACTAATTTTTTATTAATATTCATAAGTGCTATCATAATTGCTACTTGTTACTTAACACATGAACTTCTTTACTATTTGATTTCCAACAATATAGGACAATGATCGGAATGAATGGCTTCGGATAGTATAATACTTCGTTTGAGATGCGATTGCAATGCAGGACTGACCAAATGATAATCAATACGCCAACCTTTGTTTCGAGCGCGTGAAGCTGCACGGTAGCTCCACCATGTATATTGTCCCGAACGTAAATCAAATTCACGAAAACTATCTATAAAACCACCATCTATAAATGCAGATAACCAAGCTCGTTCTTCGGGTAAAAATCCCGAAACATGTTGCAACCGCACCGGATCGTGTATATCACGCGGTTCATGACAAATATTATAATCACCACTGATGATTAACTTGGGATATTTTTTTTTAAGTTGGTTGGCATAGTCGAGAAAATCATCCATATAACGAAACTTAAATGCCAATCGTTCGGCATTGGTACCACTGGGAAGATATATACTCATAAATGAAAAATCTTCAAAATCAGCTCGAATATTACGTCCTTCTACATCCATATAATCAATACCTGTACCGAAAACCACATTTACCGGTTTAATTTTGGAGATAATACCCGTCCCGCTATAGCCTTTGCGTTGAGCCGGAAACCAATATTGATAATGATAACCTGCTTGTCGTAATGATTCTTTATCTATCTGATTCTCAATAGCTTTAATTTCTTGAAAACCTATAATATCCGCATCTGATTGTTGTAGCCATTGAACTAAACCTTTTCGCATTGCTGCCCGAATGCCGTTGACATTGTAAGAAAGTATTTTCATTGATATTCTTAGTTCTGATGCAAATTTAATGATTTATCAATTATTTATTCGCCGATTCATATTAAAAAGTTAATAAAGTTGAAAAATACTTGCTACTAAAACATTTAACATTAAAAACTTTACAAACATTACAAACTCATTATGTAGCTTTTCAACAGTTTTTCAATGGCTTTACGGACAGCTTTGTGTTTCCCGATAAAATAATTTGTCATAATGGAAAAACTGTAATATTTTCCGGAATTAGCTTTAAATATTCCGGAATAATTTTGCACTTTACTGACCGAG
>JALVKK010000179.1 GCA_027033875.1 Flavobacteriales bacterium | reverse complement strand
CTAGCTCAGTAACCTAAAGTTGAAGGTTGAAAGTTATTGTACTTTTTTTCATTGATAAATAATTTATTACCTCATAACATATCGCTATTTAAAACTGCACTTTGAACATTACAAACTTTCAACATTATGAACCTTCAACTTTATGAACTTTCAACTTTATGAACTTTCAACATTATAAACTTTCAACTAAAATCCTTCCACATCGTCATCTTTATTGCGTCTGTCTCCTGCTCCTTCAAGCTTGCCGTCTTTGACCAAAATAGCTTTGACAATTCCCATATATTTGACTTGTTTGAGTTTGTGTCCGGCTTGTTTCAAGCTATCCATAACATTTTTATCAAAAGTTTTCTTTTCATACATAATATAATCAGGCAAAAATTGATGATGAAAACGTTTGGCTTGAACGGCATCATACATATTCATATCAAAATCAACCACATTCAAAATCGTTTGAAAAACCGAAGTGATTATCGTAGAGCCACCGGGCGTTCCCAAAACCATAAAAAGCTTACCGTCTTTGGTTACAATAGTCGGTGTCATGGAACTAAGCATACGTTTTTGCGGAGCAATGGCATTGGCTTCGGCTCCTATCAAACCAAATTGGTTCGGCACCCCGGGTTTGGCACTAAAATCGTCCATTTCGTTGTTGAGGAAAAAGCCGTATCCATCAACAATAACTTTAGAACCGTAATTTGAATTTAAAGTTGTAGTACATGATACCGCCATTCTATTCTTATCAACTATAGAAATATGTGTGGTTTCAAAACTTTCTTTGTGTAACTCGAATTTGCCGGCAAAAATATGATTACTCGGTGTAGCTTTTTCCGGATCAAAATCCGCCATACGTTGTTTCAAATAGTCGTCATCGAGCAAGGTATCCAAAGGTACGGGATAAAAATCGCTGTCACCTAAATATTTAGCTCTGTCGGCATATACACGTTTTTCGGTTTCAACTATCAAATGTGAAGTTTTGTACGAATGAAATCCCCATTGTTTCACAGGATATTGCGACATAATTTTGAGCAATTGCCCCAAAGCAACCCCTCCACTCGAAGGAGGTGGCATAGAAATAATCTTAAAATTTTTGTACGGCACAATAATCGGTTTTCTAAATTTTGCTTGATATTTTTTCAAATCTTCCAACCGGATTATCCCGCCACTTTTGGTTACTTTATCTACAATAGCCTGTGCTACGGGACCTTCATAAAAAGCTTTTGGTCCCTTTTCGGCTATCAACCTTAAAGTTTTTGCCAAGTCCGGTTGTTTAAAAATATCACCTTTGAGCCAACGCTCTCTGATAAAAGTGTGATTGTCCGGATTCCATTTCAAAAAGTCATTTTTATACTTATTAAGACGATGTGCTTCACTTTCGGAAACAGCAAAACCATTTTCTGCCAATTTTACCGCCGGCATTACCAATTTTGCCCAGTCTTTAATTTGCCCGTACTTTTGCCAAGCGGCATACAAGCCTGCAACCGTTCCCGGTACACCAACCGCCAAACCGCCATCACGACTTAATCCGTCAATAACATTACCGTTTTCATCCAAATACAAATCTTTATGCGCTTTGAGCGGTGCCGTTTCACGATAATCAAAAGCAGTTGCTTCTCCTTCCGGCGTACGAATAATCATAAAACCACCCCCACCGATATTACCGGCACGCGGATAAACTACCGATAGAGCAAAATTTGTCGCTACCATGGCATCAACGGCATTACCGCCTTGTTTTAATATCTCAATACCTATATTCGATGCCAAAGCATTAGCCGACACTACCATAGCTGTATCGCTAATCAACTGTTGCCGGGGATTGTTATCAATTTTATTCTGCTTACAAGAAAAAATTAATATACTTAATATACTAATCAGGAATAATTTTTGCATGCGTTTTAAAATTACGAGTGGATAAATATAAAATTTTATTTCTAATTTTGAACTGAAAATAAATTTTACCCATGAAAAAATTAATCATTACTATTTTTATATTTTGTTTATCATTAATTCTCAATGCTCAAAAAACAAATTTTAACATTTACGGATTACCGGTTGATACTTTAAAAAGCATGGTACAAAAACATCCGAAGTATTTTGAACATTTAAAAAATTTATGGTTAAATAATCCCGAAAAAATAAAAGAAGACGAACTGATGTTATTGTACTACGGTAGTGTCTTTATGAAATATTACGAACCTGTTAAAGAGGATAAATCAGTAGAACAAATTGCAAAATTTACAGGCGAATTGGATTATCAAAAAGTTATCAATGAAGGAAAAAAACTGCTCGAAATGTATCCGCTAAACAGCCGGTTGTATATGCTGTTGGGCTATGCTTATAAAAAAATAGGAGAACGACAAAAATCAAAATATTACTACAAAAAATACGGCGATTTGCTGCGTATTCCTCTGTATAGCGGAAACGGAAAAAATTTTATTAAAGCATTTATTGTTCGTATTATCAGTGATGAATATCTGATTTTGAATCAAAAGAACTTGGAAATGATACGACAAGAGGTCCGTTATCACGATAAAATGCCTTATGACGTGCTGCTGATCAAACCCGTTTCAAAAGACAATAAACGCATAAAAGTTTTACCCAAAGAAAAATTATATTTCAATGTTTACTTACCATACTTTATAGGTGGACATAAAACCTACAAAATGGTACAAGAAGATGCCAAACGTAAATATAAATTTAACAAAAAAATTGCTAAAAAAAAGCACTGATTTATCCTAAAATAGATTGACTAAAAAAATCAATAAAAAATCATGGCGAAACACTCTCAAGTCATTTTAATCTAAACTTTAAATATGTAATAGCCTTGCCCTGCTTCAAAAATTGTTTTTCATAAAAGGTTTGGACTTCGACTACTTCCTTAGGTGCTTCGGTATTGACGTAAATATCGTGATGTGCCATCAAAATTTCGTAACCTAAGCCTTGCAACAATCCAATAGTATAACCGTGTAAAAATTCGCTGTCGGTTTTAAGATGAATCAAACCGTTTTCTATCAATATGTTTTTATAGCGATGCAAAAAATCTTGGTTTGTCAAGCGATGCTTGGTGCGTTTGTATTTGATTTGCGGATCGGGGAAAGTTATCCATATTTCGGATACTTCACCGCTTGCAAAGACATTTTCAATCAACTCGATTTGCATTCGGATAAAGGCAACATTATGGCGTTGTTCTTGCAGAGCCGTTTTGGCACCCCGCCAAATTCGGGCGCCTTTAATGTCTATACCGATAAAATTCTTATCCGGATACCGTTCTGACAAAGCTAATGTATATTCGCCTTTACCACAGCCCAATTCCAAAACTATCGGATTATTGTTTTTAAAATAATCTGCATGCCATCGACCCTTCATTTCAAATTGGTCTGTCAATAAAGTCTCCCTCGAAGGCTGAAACAAGTTGGAAAAGGTCTCGTTTTCTTTAAATCGTTTTAATTTGTTTTTACTCCCCACTTTTTCTTATTTTTAACGACACAAAAATAGGCAATAATGCGTCAATCAAAAAATATTTTAATGGCACCGCTCAATTGGGGACTAGGGCACGCTACCCGTTGCATTCCAATTATCAAAGATTTGCAACGACAAGGGCATCGCATCATTATTGCTTCTGACGGTATGGCGTTGGAATTATTAAAAAAAGAATTTCCAAAGCTCGAATTTGAAACACTTCCATCCTACAACATCACTTATGCCAAAATCTCTTTTTTTAATCGCTGGCA
>JALVKK010000178.1 GCA_027033875.1 Flavobacteriales bacterium | reverse complement strand
CGGTAGAAAAATTTGATTTTATTGTCGGAAATCCGCCGTATATTAGAATACAACACCTTGAAATTAACGAAAGGAAATTTATCCAAAATCATTATCAATTTTGCAAATCAGGTTCAACGGATATTTTTATTGCTTTTTACGAATTAGCATTAAATTTATTAAAAGAAAACGGAATAGCCGGATATATAACCCCGAATACTTTTTTTCATACCGATACGGCAAGAGATTTACGAAAATATTTCGAGACAAGACAAAATTTAATTCAGATTACAAATTACGGTCATATCCAACTATTTGACGATGCAACAACTTATAGCGCCATAGTTATTTTTGACAAGAAAAAACATAACCGGTTTTTATATCAGCACGCAAAAGACAGAAATACTTTTGAAGAAAGAATGATTGATTTTTCAGAGTTAAAAGGAAAAAAATTTTGGCAGCTTTCCTTAAACAAAAATGAAATTATAAAAGGTAAACGACTTGGCGATATTGCAAAAATTCACGTAGGTATTACAACATTGGCAGACAAAATTTATATGATGCCTTTTGTCAAAAAAGAAAATGATTATATTTTCTTGCAATCCAAACACAATGGAATAATAAAAATTGAAAAAGACATAGTAAAACCCATAATAAAAGTTTCTACTTTAAAAGACGGAAATGAACCTTTAAAAGAATACGTCATATTCCCTTACAAAAAAGTAAATGGAAAACACCAAATTATTCCAGAAAACGAATTGAAAGAAAAATATCCGTTAGCCTACGATTATTTACTAAAAGTCAAACCGATACTTGATAAAAGAGATAACGGCAAACCAAATCCGGTAGCTTGGTATGCCTTTGGTAGAACACAAGGATTGGACACAACTTTTGGTAAAAAAATTCTTTTTTCGCCAATGAATAAAGAACCTAATTTTATTTTATCGAAATATGAAGATGCAACATTCTATTCAGGTTATTGCATAAAATATGAAGGAGACTATGAATATTTGTTAAAACAATTAAATTCCCAAAGAATGAAACAATATATACAAATAACGGCAAGAGATTTTCGTGGCGGTTGGAAAGCATACAATAAAAAAATTGTTCAAGAATTTATAATAACATAAACGGCACAGAACATTGTGTATAAGTAATGGCGGGCAAAGTGCTAAAAATGAAACAAATATGAATAAAAAAAACAGTAGTGCAAATATGAAAGTAAGTGCGGTAAACCCCGCCACTACTCATACACGTAACCGATGTAAACACCTTTGGCTAATCCCGAAATATTCGCGGATGCGGTTTAATTCGTCATTATTTTAAAAAATTTGCAATTACAATGGGCAGAGGATAATCTGCAATAGTGGTTTTAGAAATACTTTTTAACGGTTTTTTCCGGCTTTGCAGTTTCCAAAAATTAATATGTAAATGTTGGTGTGTTAATTTATGTATGGTTTTTTTGACCAAAACCGGTTGATTTACGGGAATAATCCTGTATTTTTGATACAATTTACTTATATTTTTCGGTGTAAAGGCTTTATTATCAATAGTTTCAATCAATGGTAGTTGGTATAAATTTTGCCAAATATCTTTTTCGGTTCGTTTTTCCAAAATAATTTGATTTTGCCATTGTACCAAAAAATAATGCAAATAGCGTTTTTTGATTTTAAGTTTCGATAAATTAACCGGTAAATTTGCTACTTGACCTGTTTGGTAGGCGATACATTCTTTTATCAAAGGACATGTTTTGCATTCGGGTTGTGCCGGTGTACAGTGCAAAGCGCCAAATTCCATAATGGCTTGATTGTGAAGTGCCGGTTGTTTTGGGTCCAGATTTCGGCGGGCTAAATTTTTAAACAATTTTTTACCTTCGGTCGTATTGATGGGCGTATCGATACCAAAAAATCTTGCCAAAACCCTGTAAACGTTTCCGTCCACTACGGCAACGGGTTCGTTGTAACAAAAAGAAGCTATTGCCGCGGCGGTATATTCCCCTACCCCTTTGAGTTTCAACAACTTCTCATAAGATTTAGGAAAAATGCCTTGATAATTTGTTACAATATCTTTTGCTGTGTAGAGCAGATTGCGCGCACGTGAATAATAGCCCAAACCTTGCCAAAGAGTTAAAATTTTCCGCTCACTTGCCGATGCCAGACTATGCACATCGGGATAAATGCCAATAAACTTTTGATAGTACGGCAAGCCTTGTACGATTTGTGTTTGTTGCAGAATAATTTCGGATAACCAAATTTTATACGGATCATCGGTATCACGCCAAGGTAAATCCCGCTTGTTTTGCCGGTACCAATCCAAAAGTAATGCCGTATTCATCAAATTAATAAATCTTTCAAATTAATAATAGTATCTAATCCTTTTGCTTTGAAGTATGCCGGCGCTTCCTGTCGGGTTGCTAAGATAAAATCACCGCCCCATGCACCTAAACTTTTAATTTTACCTTGATAATCGTTGAATAATTCATTTTGTATTGTAGGGCGTTGTAAAATTGTACTGATAATTTGTTCATGTTGTTCGATGAGGTGTTCAAATTCATCTAAATGTTTACAAACAGCCAAAGCCTCACTGATACGTGTGATAGCAGCAACTTGTTTGGCATTAGCCGGTTTTTGCCGGTATTTTTTTATTTCATTGCGACTGTTTTGTTTGATATTGCGGTAGATTAAAAAGACATTATCGGCAAAAGGCAGTTGAAAATCAATATTTTGCCATACCGGATATCGATGCCGGTAAACCGGTGAATTTGATAATGCTTGTTCGGACAATTGATACAAAATAGCTTTGTTTTCCATAGCAACAGCTACATCATACCCGCTACCGCCAAAACTGATATCGAGTAAATCAAATGCGGGCACACCGGACCATTTTGAGAGCAATGCAATTAAGCTTGACGACGAACCAAACCCCCATTGACGATTAAAATCGAGTTTGGTTTTGAAAAATAAAGAAGTTTCAAATAACTGTGGTTTATGTTTTTTAATAAACAACAGAAGTTGTTGAATTACAACAGCTTGCGAATGATTAGTCGTTTTGGTTATCCGGTGAAAATCCGGTGAAAAAAGCACTTCAAACCATTTGCCGTTAGGGTCAAAACTTACCCAGCGGTGTCCGGATTGCATATTTTCAATAATCGATAAACTTTGACCGTAGCCGGACGTAGGAAAAGCCAAAGCCTTAGCACCGTTTAACACGGCGTATTCACCGCTGAGCATTATTTTTCCGGGGGCGTAAAATTGCATTATTATTTATATAAAAACGATAAAAATCTTTTGAAATTAATCAAAAAAATACTGTCAAAGCTAAATTTTGACAGTATTGTTGTATGGTACAATATAATTGTTACTTCAAAACCACTTTTTTGTAAAACTCTTTGTCATCGGCTTTAACATGAACGAGATAAATCCCCGGGGACATATTGCCGGTATAAATATGATTTTGACTGGGCTTTAAGTGAACTTCTTTTACTTTTTGTCCGGTCAAATTATAGATGGTAATATCCGCGTGATATCCACTGATAATATTGAGAACATGATAACCGGTTGCGATAGTAATGTCGTTTTTAGCAAGATCGGTACTGATATCACCTTGCGGCTGGTAGCGATAAGTAAAGTTTGTTTCACCTACAACCGTATCGTCATTTGCATTGATAACAGTTAGTTTTAGGACATAATCTTTTGGGTAATCAGGGTGCGCAGTAGCATTGTCAATATGCGTAAAGTCAATATCGGTGTGTGCTGTCGCTTGACCGGGCGCCAAATAAGTAGTACCGTGTTCATTACTATTGTAAACCGTATTAGTAACTATTCCCATATGACAATCACCTTCTCCGTGAAAACCGAAACAAAAATTAAGTTCGGAACCATCCGTATTGACAATATCGGTTGCTTCCAAAGTAGCTTTTACGGGAAAAGTTCCGGTATTGGTAAGAATAACATGAGTTGTAAAATTATTTACTGACACCGTAATAATGTCTCCATCGTTAATGGAACTGTTGTTTTCCTCATTGAGAAGAGTGTATTGTCCGAAAACCGGAATAACAGATAAAATTAATAAAAATAAGAGTAGTTGTTTTTTCATTGCCCTAAATATTTTAGTACAAAAATATAAAAAAATTACTAAACTCGTCATTTTTTGTTATCCATTTCGTAAATTTTTATAGCAAATCCTAATAACTTATTGAAAATCAACGAAATAATTATCGGTTATTTTATTAAACGAATAAAAAAAATCAGATTATTTGATAAAAAAATAAAAATATATGGCATTTAGAAAAAATAAATACGAATATAGCAATGGATAAATTAATTTTTTTTTATTTTCATAAATATTAGATTTTTTTTGAGACAAAATGTATTAATAATCAATAAACAAGTGTTTTTTTTTTACATTTGTTGACGTAATAACAAATAAAATAAACACAATTATGAAAAATTACTTTTTATTAGTATTGCTGATATTGTCAAGTATGACATTTGCACAGCAATATGCATCAAAGGCTGATGCTGTAAAAGGCATTGTCAGACATGAAAATCGTGTAAATCACGCACGGCATGTTAATCGCAATACACAAACGACTTATTTTGTTGAGGATTTTGAAGCTGCCGATTTAGCTACAGCCGGTTGGACAACCATTGATAACGACGGCGACACTTATGATTGGTACACCGTATCGGTAGGCGCTCATGGTGGTAGCAAATGTGCTACCTCAGCTTCTTGGATTAGTGGTGTAGGACCTGTTACACCTGATAACTGGTTGATTTCACCAACGATTGATTTGACATCTGCTTCCGGCACTATCTTTTTAGAATGGTATGTAAGAGCTCAGGATCAAGCATGGCCGAGTGAAGTTTATCGAGTATTAATTTCAACTTCCGGAACAAACATTTCAGATTTTACTGAAATTTATCCCGACGAAACCGTTCAAGCCGGTGGTCCGGACGGAGAAAATTATTGGAAAAGAACCGTTGATGTTTCATCTTATGCAGGTCAAAATATTCACATTGCTTTTCAACACCACAACGTAACGGATATGTTCAGAATCAATATTGACGATGTATCGGTATATCAAAACACCGTTATTGATGCCGGATTAACAGGTATTGTGGCACCGAACAACGATTCGGGTTGTACATTGAGCAATGCCGAACCGGTAACGGTTACTATTTATAACTACGGCGGTTCCGCTTTAACCGATTTTGACGTTAGTTATTCCATTGACGGCGGTACACCGGTTACCGAACACGTATCAGGTGTTAGTATAGCGCCTTCTACTTCGTATGACTATACGTTTAACCAAACTGCCGATTTATCAACTTTAGGCTATTATACCATTAACGCCAACATTGATCTAACGGGTGATAGTGACGGTTCCAACGATACGGCTTCGACCAAAGTTACCAGTGGTGATGCGCAAATTACCGTAGAAGTACAAACAGATAATCAGTACGGACAATATTGGGAAATTGTAGATTCGAATGGAAATATTATTGCTTCTCACGATGTATATCAGTGGAATGTTGATGAAACAACCGATGTTTGTGTTATTGCCAATGATTGTTATACTTTTAATTGGGTATATACCTCAGCCGGAACCAATACCGTAACCGTATCTTATAACGGAACACAAATAGATCAAACTACTGCGACAAGCGATTATTCATTATACGGAATAGGAGACAATTGTAGTCCGGTTGATGCTAATTTGGTTTCTTTGGATTTTCCCGGAGTTTCAATGCCTAATACCGATGTACAAATTGCCGGTACCGTAAAAAATGTCGGAACGGATCCGATTACATCTTTTGATGTTGATTACTCAATAGACGGTGGCGCCTCCGTAGGCACTTATTCTGTCTCCGGCATAAACTTGAACACCGGAGACACTTATGATTTTGTTCACGATGTACCTTTCAACCAAAGTGTGGAAGCTGTCTATTCCGTAACCGTTACAATAAATAATGTAAACGGTGGTAATAATGACGGAAATACGGCAAATAACAGTATGACGCAATCTATCAATGTAACCAGCAATCAAGTTGAGAGAACCGTAATGATAGAACAATTTACCGGTGAACAATGTCCAAACTGTCCGCCTGTATTACAATATATGGAAGGTTTGTATGACAATGACGACCATGCCATCATGGTTACGCATCATGCCGGATATTATACGGATTTCTTAACAACTCAAACCGATTCGGATATGTTGGATTTCTTTAATGACGGTGGCAGTACTTTTGCACCTGCCGGTATGTTTGACAGAGCATACAACGGACAAGACAACGATGCTTATGGTGGCGTTGACCCCGGACCTGTTTTTTGGGATGGCGATCCTTATGGCGGTAACAGATTGACCGATAGAGAAGCAACTCCTGCTTTTGTCGATCTTGCTATTGGCGGTTCTTATGATCAAACAACGCACGAATTGAACTGTGCCGTTACCGGTACGTTCTACGACAACTTATCTGATATGGGCGTAGGATTGTTTATAACGGAAGATCATATTGACCAACAAAACCAATCTAATGCCCCTGCCGGATTTGAACACAGATATACTTTCAGAGGTACGGCTTCCGACAGATTAGGTGATCCTATCACTACTTCTACCAATGTCAGTGATACTTTCCGAATGACTTTCAATTATACAATGGATGCTTCGTGGGACTATGACAACTTGTATTTGGTAGCATTTGTAGCACATCTCAACGCTTCTGATGTAAACGATAGAGAAATTGCCAATGCCGTACAAGTTAAATTGTCCGAATTGCAACCCGACGGTGTAGGTGAATTAGATCAAGCTGCCGTTAGAATTTTCCCTAACCCGACAAACGGTATGATTTATTTGAGAGGTGTGGAAAATAGTTCTGTCAAAGTATATGATTTATTAGGACAAGTTGTGGTTGAAAAAGATTTAACCGCCAATGAAGAATCTATTGATTTGAGTACATTCCATAAAGGAGTTTATATTGTAAAAATCGTTAAAGGTAACTCATTTGTTATCAAGAAAATTAATCTTAAATAAAATCTTTATAGAATTAATCAGATAAAAAATACCTCGCAATATTGCGGGGTATTTTTTATCATTGTGGTTATTATGTTAGAAAGGTTATTTTGTGATAACTATTTTTCTTACTGCAACTTTATCATTTTTGATAAATTTAGCCAAATAAACACCTTCACTCAAATGCAATTGAATATTTTCGTTTTGCGTTAAATCATTTTTTTGATATACAAGTTTACCGTTGACATTATAAATTTTAAACTGCATATCGTTGGCATTTTCGATATTAATTATTCCTGTGGAAGGATTAGGAAATATATTAAGATTATTGAATGCGATATCTTCAACATTGCCTGTAGCTTCAACATGAAAAGCCTGTTTATCTTGAGAAGAAAAATTGCCATCTCCTTGCAATACAACAATTCCGTTAGCTTGAGCCAACTGATATGAACCGTTGCCGTATTGACAGCACATACCATCGCCATAAGAATCCATTACGTAAAAATTATAACAACCGGAATTGCTAAGACTAACATTATGTGTATGGGCTTGCGTACCGTTACTCGAAAGATTTGAATACGGACCGCCATTGGCAATTATGTTATCCGACTCGTCGGTTATTGCCCAAGTTGTTTCACTTCCATAGCGGTCTTGTACAATAGTTACAACATAATCGGTTCCTTGTCCTTGATTGGAAGTTTGATTGAAAGATATTGTTTGGCTATTATCCGCAGCATTTTCGTCAGCACTACCGTTTACAGAAGTTACCTGAACGGTTAAGGTATTGGTCGGTTCGACATTAAAACCGGTATCCGGCAAATCTATGGTTTTGAATTCTAATGAATTAATTGTACCGGTCCAATTATAGGTTTGAGTCGGTCCGTTGTTAATATTATATTCTATATCCATATCGGTAATCACTTGCGTACCGTTGTTTTTAATCGTAACTTTCGGTTTTAAATCATTACTGCTACAAATATTATCTTCCGATTCGACATTTATTACATTTGCATTCAAATTGTATTGCAAGCCGGTATAACTGATAGCTCCTTCACATCCGGTAATAATTTCTTGATGTCCTTCGGCAATAAAACCTACGACTTTAATGTTGCCTACATCCAAATCCACACCGTTAATATCAGCCGGTAGTGTATAAGTATATTGGCGTTGTATCAAAGTTCCCTGCGATACCGTCGTAACTTCATCGCCCCATTGACCGGTTATCAGATGACGAAGCATATGCATGTGATTATATTTACCATTGGGTAAAACTTGATCGGGATTTAGGCTCGCTCCTGATTGCGGTCCTTCAACATTATCCTGTAATAATGCTATGTTGATAAAATTACTGTTGACCGCTGCATTGGCTGTATAATAAACTTCAACATCGATAGTCATTTGTCTGGTTTGAATATCAACGGATACGTCCATTGCCATATTGCAATAAGATGATTGTGATAAAATGGTATTTGCCGCATTATTCCATTGGTTTCTTCCCAATGCTGTTGCGGTAGAAGAGCCTGATTGAGAATAGCCGAAAATATGTCGATTAACCGTTCCGGCAGGATAACCCGATAAACTTGATTGACCGGCTATGGCAGAACCGAAAGAAGTTCTAAAATCAGGTTCTCCCTGTCCGGGATTGGCATAACTACCGGTATGAATATTGATTAAAAACACATCATCCGGATGGGCATCTTTTAGCAATTGAGCCCGTCTGTGTCCGTCCGGACAGTATCCGCAGTGAATACCCGTAAATTCTTCTAAAACAACATTTTTGTTTTCGGGCGTTTGACTAACCGGTAATTGCGCATAAACGTAATTAAAGGTATAAAACAATAGAGCGATAATTGTTAGTTTTTTCATATTAATAGGAATTTATGTTATTATAAAAATTTATCAAAGTAATTATTCTTTAAAATTTATCAACAAAAAAATAAATATTAATTTTTGTTTTTTACTCGTTTTCCAGAGATTCTTTATATCCGTCAAACTTAGCTTTTTCTTCATTACTGAGTGTAGGAAAATCTACTTTTAATTTTTTGAGTTCGTCTAATAAAATTTTGGCTACTATCAAGCGAGCCGTAGGTTTGTCATCTGCCGGAACTACATACCAAGGTGCATAAGCTGTAGAGGTTTCGTTTAACACGTCTTCGTATGCTTTTTGATAATCATCCCAATAAGCGCGTTCTTTCAAATCGGCGGCATTAAATTTCCACTGTTTATCTTCGCGGCGAATACGGCGTAAAAAACGGTATTTTTGTTCTTCTTTGGACAGATGCAAGAAAAATTTAAATATTTTCATGCCGTTTTCCACTTGTAATTTTTCAAAATCCCGTATTTGTCTAAAACGTTTTTTCCAAAATTTTTCATCAATATCTTCTAATTTTTCAATACCGTATATTTTTTGATTTAAAACCAACTGCGGGTGTATGCGTGCAATCAAGACATCTTCGTAATGAGTCCGGTTGTGAATACCGAATTTGCCTCGTTCGGGTAAGGTGATATAATGTCGCCAAATATAGTCGTGTGCATGTTCCAATGGGGTCGGTTTTTTAAAATCATAGACTTCAATACCGCTGGGATTGATGTCTTTGAATACTTCGCGTATCAAACTATCTTTACCGGCAGTATCCATACCTTGAATGCCAATATAAACAGCAGGCGTTCCGGCAGCATAAATTTTAGTTTGAATTTCGGCAATTTTACGGCGAACTTTTCGCAACTCGTCTTCAATTTTCTTTTTGTCGGCGTCCAAATCAATTTTAGTCGGCAAATTATTGATTTTAATTTTTTTTCCGGATTTGATCAGAAAATCTTTGGGGGTGATTTTTTTCATCGGATAAATTTTTTGTGTTTTTGTTTACGGCTTTAAAAATAAGAAAAAATATTTAATTTGAACGATATATTAATATTTAAAAATATTGTAATTTTGTTATTCTATATTTATACTTGGAATTTATGTCAAAAAAACAAGAAAAAACATATCACGACGATTTATTTGCCGGTATCACAACGCCGGTAAAATCAGATGCCAATAAAATTTCAGATGAAAAAAAAATGAAATTGATACAAACTAAAATGGCGGATATTTTGGATATTTTGGGTTTAGATTTACAAGATGACAGCTTAAGCGGTACGCCTCGAAGGGTGGCAAAAATGTTTGTAACGGAAATATTCAGAGGTTTGAATCCAGAAAATTTACCCAAATTGTCGTCTTTTGAAAACAAATATAAATACGGTGAGATGTTGGTTGAAAAAGATATCAGTGTATTTTCGACCTGCGAACATCATCTGTTGCCTATCATAGGCAAGGCGCATGTTGCTTATATTTCAAACGGACGGGTTTTGGGTTTGTCAAAAATCAACCGTATTGTTGATTATTTTGCCCGTCGTCCGCAGGTACAAGAACGTTTAACCGTTCAAATAGTCAAAGCCATGCAAGAAGCTCTGCAAACCGAAGATGTGGCTTGTGTCGTTGACGCCAAGCATCTTTGTTTGGTATCCCGCGGCATAAAAGATATAACTTCTTCAACTTTAACGGCTGAATATGGCGGTAAATTTAAAGATCCCGAAGTGCGTAAAGAATTTTT
>JALVKK010000177.1 GCA_027033875.1 Flavobacteriales bacterium | reverse complement strand
CACATTTTTTGGGATAGTATCAAACAAACCCAAAGCTGCGACATGCGACATAAATATATGTATATCAAAAAAAATTAAAACAGAAAAAACTGCTGTCCGGAATATTTAGGTAGTCGTTTTTATCTATTTATTCAAGTTCAAAGACTTTTGATACCACAATGCAGGGAATAATAAAAACAGTAACAGCGGTTGTATGATAAAACGCCGTGTGTAAAACAATAACAAATAGTGTCCTGTTTGGTAATTTTGAAGCGCTACATACATTAATAATACACCTGCGATAAAAGTTGTGGCGTAAACAAAAATCAAAAATTTTAACAATCCTGCTTGCTTAAAATATAAATAAAGAATTGTAATGCTTAATATAGCATTGAGCCAATACCGGACACCATCAATCAAAATGGTTTTTATAAAGGAAATATCCGGTAAGTCATTATTTAAATAATTATGTTGAAAAAAGATGATTAACCCATCGTCAAAAAAAAATTTTTCATAAAAACGAACGGCAACCAATAGCAATACGGCTATGCCGGCAATAATATGTTTTTGGTAAGACTTATTCATGATATTTGAGAATAAAATACAGCCATAAAATGACAACGAAGCCATATATTATTGCCGGAAATATAATACGGTGCGCTAGGTCCTGATACTGAGGAAAAGCATATAGAATATAACCTAAGAAAACAATTCGCAATAAATTGAAGAAAAAAATCAAGATGCTGCCTGTTATTGCAAATATCAATGTTTTTTGTAAGTGCTTACCAAAGCTCAAAATAAAAGACAAAAACATAATAATGACACTAATAGCCGTACAACCTTCTACGATACGTGCTACATATTGCCCGTTGACTATCAGTTTTAAGCCGGGTTCACTTTCAATAGGCATGGTTTGCACGTCAACACCAATAAGGCTGTAAATACCGGAAACTAACTTGCCAACCCAAATTGTAAGAATATCGGTTTGATTTTGATAGAAGGACAGATAGAAGTTGTATGCCAAAACTAAAACAAGATAGATCAAAATAAATTTGCCTATAAATTTCAAAGTAGGGTAATATGTTTTTAAAATGGGCATAAAAGTTTAAGAGAATATATAAGTCTTAGGCAAAGATATATTTTTTAATGATATATATTATTGATAAAAGTTTCGTTGTATTGTTGCGAAATGAAATCAATGTATTCGAAGATTTGGATTTGTCCGGTAAATAAAAAAATGCCGGTTTGCCGGACTATATTTTGAAACGATATTTGGAGGCGTGGTGTTAAAGTTAGTATTATATTGAATTTTAACCGTTTTGCTGTAATAATATTTATTATCCTGACTTTGTTGAGGTATCATCTTGAAATGTTGCCAAAAAAAATCAATTTGCCGTTTGTGAACTGCCGGTAACGGTGCATCGCCGGTTTGCCAAAACAATTGCGGATTATCAGGATAATGATATTCAAAATTATCGATATTTTCACTTAAATATCGGGCATTCAAATTAGAAACCGGCTGAGGTATGATAATATTATTAAGTCTGAAATTTTGATGTAGCGATAAATATACACCTGTTATCATAAATAAACACCAACCCAAAAGATTAAAATATTTAAAATTTATATTTTGTCCCGAAAAAGCTTTGATGCTCATTGAAAAAAACAATAAAAACACCAGAAAAAAACGAAAATTAGGACTAATAAATAAAATACTAACAAAATAAAATAGCCCTAGTAAATACATTAGCCAATAAGGATTTGAAAAATTAATTTTCTGTTTTTTTAACCATAAGACTACCGGATACAAAATCAGCAATATGACCATCACCGGATTGACAATTTGATGTATGCCGGGTTGCCTGAGCCATTGCCAAAATCCGGTAATCAAATCAGTATTAAAAGATAACGCCATACTTTCTTGCTTACCCATTTGTGCCATATATTGCATCAATTGCGTCGGATATTGCCAAACCGGTTTCAAAAAGCTACCCAACCAATCAAAAGGATACAAAAGATATCCCGTAATAATATAATTTTTGCTAATCCATAGACTAACCAAAAACAAACCGAAAATCAATAATTTTAAAGAATAATTTTTAAGCTGCCGGCGGTGTCGCCACCACAAAATCAAAACCAAAAAAACATTGATAACAGCAGTCGGTTTAATCAAAAAACTAAAAGTTGTTAAAAAAAACATTTCAACAAACAAGTTTGTTTTGAGATGCTCAAAATTTTGAACAAACAAATCAAAAATAATAAGTGACAATAACATAACCGGCAAATCCGGTGAAGGGCTGTCTATAAAAAATACCGTTAACACGGATACCACGGGAAAAACAGCGAACCAATACATTGATTTTTGCCTGTTTTTACGGTAAAACTGAAGCAGATAAAAAATAAAAATCAAGAAAAACAACCCGTTTATGTCATTAAAAGTAAATGATTTGTAATGCATATTTAATCCTGTTTGTAAGATATGCCAACCCGAAAACTGTCCCAGAAACGGGTGAATATTCATTAAACCTTTGACAAAACCATGCTCGTTTGCCCATTTAATAGTTTGAATATAGTAACTCTCATTGTCGGGTAAGTTAGAAAAAGCCGCACTCAACATTAAAACCACTAAAGTTATTAAGAAAAATAAGGTTTTATCAAAGCGGGAAAAGTTTTTAAAAGATTGCCAAATATGTTTTAAGAAATCCGGATAGCGTGCTAGAAAAACAGTTGATAATATAAAAATGGAAAGCTGAAATTTCAAAGAAAAACCAAGAAAATATAACACAACCCAAATCAATAACATATAAGCAAACAAACCGTTAAAAATCACGAAACGGCGCATTTCTTCATCTTTCTTAAAAAGAATGAGGTGTACAAAACCACCTAAAGCTACAATAATGGTCAAATCAAACAACCAAACCGCTACTATTTCAAGCATAAGACTGTCAGGTTAATTAAAATGTTTAACCAAACTATCTGAGGCCATAGTTGCAAAATATCCGATACCGCCCTGCACATTGGTTTCGGGATTGCCGGGTACAAAAATCTGAAAAGGACTTTCACCATAATTCATATCACCTAATGCATCTAAGGTATTCAAATAGTCGATATAAGCTTTATTGAGGTGAAATAATTTGATTTTGTAATCACCCGTGCCACTAAACGGGATATACGAAAGCACCAACGAATGTTCTTGTCTGTTGTAATCCGCATCGCTGAAATATACACTAACTTGGTTGTTAAATGTACTTGAACTGCTGTACCGATAATACAATTTTACAAAATAATAATCGGTCTGCTGTTCAGAATCATCAAAATATAGGATTAATTTTGAATTATAATTATCATTGGCTTGTTGTTCGAGAACAAAATCAAAATCCGTCAGTTCTATACCGAACGGCATAGTCGAATCAGCGGTAAGTTTATTATTGCCCTTATTTAATTGTAATTTATAAATTTCACCGGGGATACCATTTTCGGTTGTTCGATACACTCCTTGGCTGTCAGGTACAAAATTTATAACATTACCGTGGCTGTCGGTAACGGATAATTGAGCATCTGTAACCGGTTCGTATTCGTAAGAATGTCTTTCAAAACCTTTGCTCATGGTTACTTTAAAATAAGAATCGGAAGCAAAATTCGAAAAAACCCCTTCAATAACCGGAACAGGGTCCATTTCTTGAATATCGATATTAGCATCTTTTTCACAAGCAGTAAACAATAAGAGTATAAATGATATAAAACTGATTTTTTTCATTAGCTTAAAATTTAAAATTATATGTAATGGACGGCACCCAC
>JALVKK010000176.1 GCA_027033875.1 Flavobacteriales bacterium | reverse complement strand
GTGTTAATTTGTTGTTTACCTCATTTTGGTATGAACACGAAATTTATCCTGCGGAAGAGGTCAGTGCGCATACCGAAGATACAACTATATACGGACCTCTTTGTATGAATATTGATATTATACGTTCGGCGGTAATGTTTCCGTTGTTGCAAAAAGGCGACCGGTACGTCATTAAGCGGGTAGGCGCTTACAATATGACTCAGTGGTTACAATTTATTACATACAGACCGAAGATTTTGCTGATTGATCTAAACGGTAAAGTGCATACTATCAGAGAAAATGAAAATATGGAAGTTTTTAAAGCACATGAACGGATTCCCGATTATCTAAAATAACGCTCAATGCCGGTAAAATTCAACATAAAATGGTTTATCAATACTATTTTCAACAGTTATTCGCAAGTATTTTTTTCGGAAAACAAGCTGTTCGGAATATTACTTTTGGTTATAAGCTTTTTTGATTTAGAAGCCGGTTTTTACGGATTGTTATCTGTTATCACAGCCAATTTGACCGCTTACATTCTCGGGTTTGACCGTATCAGTCTGACCGAAGGGCTATACGGTTACAATGCTTTATTAGTCGGCTTGGGTATCGGATATTTGTTTGATCCCGGCTTTGTGTTAACGGCAATTGTAATTTTCGGGGCGTTATTAACTTTATTTATCACGGTCAGTTTTCAAAGTATTCTGTTAGGTTACGGATTACCTTTTTTAAGTTTACCTTTTTTGCTTGCTCTTTGGTTTATCTTATTGGCTACCAAAGACTTCAACAGTATAGAATTTTCAGAAAAAAGCATTTATGTCTATAACGAATTATATGCTGTTGGAGGTAAAAATTTGGTCGATTTTTATATTTGGATACAAAATTTTCCTATATGGCAACCGGTAAAAATTTATTTGTTGTCATTAGCGGCTATTTTTTTTCAAACCAATGTTATTGCCGGCTTGCTGATAGCTTTCGGATTACTTTATTATTCCCGTATTGCTTTTACCTTATCGGTTACGGGCTTTGCCGTTGTTTATTTATTTTATTATTTTATAGGGGCTGATTTTTCGGCATTAGGCTATACTTTCATCGGTTTTAATTACATTTTGACGTCGATTGCCGTCGGTGGTATTTTTGTGATTGCTTCATTCAGGTCTTTTTTTTGGACGGTTTTATTATTACCTTTAACGGTTATTTTTACAGCCGGTTTAATGCATATTTTTAGAGTGTGGAATTTGCCTGTATATGCTTTACCATTTAATTTGACTGTCTTATTGTTCATCTACGTTTTAAAACAACGACGTATTCGTCACGGCAAATTGATTGATAGTTTTGTCAAACAAGCTACTCCCGAACAAAGTTTATATTTGCATCACATCATTACGGAAGAATTAAAAAACAAAAATTATTTTCCGATTCACTTACCGGTCAAAGGTAATTGGTATATCAATCAGGGACACAACGGCGCCTATACCCACAAAGACAAATGGCAACACGCTTGGGATTTTGTGATTGTCGATGAAGACCGCAAGCAGTTTTCAGGCACCGGCGACTTACTGACGGACTACTACGATTGGGACAAACCGGTTTTTGCACCCGCGTCAGGTATAGTAGCGGAAATCAAAGACGGTATTCCGGATAATATCATCGGCGATATCAACACGGCACATAATTGGGGTAACACCATTGTCATCAAACATACCGAAAGCCTTTATTCGCAATTGAGCCACCTCAAAGAAGGCAGTATTATGGTCCAAAAAGGCGATTTTGTACGTAAAGGACAACGAATAGGCAAAATAGGCAATTCCGGACACTCGCCCTACCCGCATCTGCATTTTCAGTTGCAAGCAACTCCTTATATCGGGTCGGAAACTTTGGAATATCCTTTGCACAATTATATTGTAAACACATCTCAAAATCCGGTTTTGGTTAACTTCGGGATACCGGTCGAAAAGGAAGTAGTAGCACCGGCACACGTCGATGTTATTTTGTCCAATGCTTTGCATCTTATTCCGGGTAAGAAATTGTCGGTTACCAACGAAAACGGTCGGCAAAGTATTTGGAATGTCTATAAAGATATTTGGAATCAAACTTATATTGTCGATCGAAAACATAAAGTAAGCGCATATTTTTTTGAAAACGAATCGGGCTTGTTCCAAACTAATTATTATGGCAACCGGCAAGCGGATTTATTTATCTTTTTCTCTGCACTATACAATGTTAACAAAGCTTTTTACAAGCATACAAAAGTTACGGGAAGCATTCGGCCAGATTTATTTTTTAACAAAAGTTTGACCCTTTTGCAAGATTTTGCGGCGCCGTTTTACGTATTTTTGAAAACCGAATTTTCTTTGACTTATGTTGATAAAGACGATGAATATTTAGCCGATACCGTTTATTTGAAATCGCAAATCACTGGAAAAGTGTTTGGACGATATAAACGACAAATGGATTTTGATATTACCATACACAAATCCGGCGACATGGAAATAAAGATGAAACAAACCGGTAAAAAATTGAAAATCAAACCGGAATAAACAGAACACTACCTGTAATGAAAAGAATTTGGATTGTCATATTAGTATCTAGTTTTGTAACACTTTCGGCTCAGCAAGTGACCAAACAGAAAGAAGTAGATGCGGTTACTTACCGGCAATGGCAACAAAAAGACTGGCAAAACCTGATAATTACCGGTAAAAAAGCACAAGCCGAAAATATTGATTTCAGTTTATTGGATTACCGTATGGGAATTGCTTATTACCATTTAAAAAAATATTTGAAAGCCATTCCGTTTTTTGAAAAAGTGTATCTGAAACAACCGCAGGATACCGTGTTGCAAGAGTATTTGTATTATTCATATCTGTTTTCGGATCGGTTGAATGAAGCCCGGATTACAACTCGTAATATGCCTGAAAATTTGCGCCGAAAATTGCATCTCAAATCAAAAAAATCGCTTATCGATGCACTTTATTTCAATGCCAAATATGATTTTGCGTTAGATAATGTTTATCCGGCAAAAACAAACGAACAAGTGTTACAAAACAGCCCCGATACACAATCTTGGCAAAGTATAGGTTTGCAACATACCATTAGCAAACATCTGACACTTTACCATTCTTTTTCGTATTTGACTACTCAAAACAGAATTCAAACTAATGAGGTTTCTTTTCCTCAAAAATACAATGAAGATATCCGCCAATTTGAATATTATGCATTGGCTAATTATCATTACAAAAACACATGGAATTTGATGTTAGGCGGGCATTTGATAGCACTTAATCTTGAAGCAACGAATCCTGATTATGACAGCAGCAATCCGCAATCAAAACGCTTTCTATACATAAAGCACCGGCAATCTTTTTTAATTGTAGCCGGCGTAAACAAAAGTTATGATATTTACCGATTCTTTTTGTCCTATTCAATTTCAAATATTGGTAGCGAAAAACAGATACAACCTGAACTCGGTACCGGTGTTTATCCTTTTGCCAACAACCGGTTGTATCTCGAAACCAAACTCACAGGTTTGCTCGACAACACGACGGATAAACCTGCTTGGGCTGTTACGGAAAGTATCACTTGGCGACCCGGCGCAAAAATGCTTGTCAATGCCTTTGGTTCTTACGGCAGTTTAAGACATTATCACGAATATATCGGTTTGATTGTGTTTAATGACAACGACCGGTCCCTTTGGCGCACCGGCATCAATCTGTCTTATGCGCTTACCGAAAAATTGTGGCTGTCGGTTTTGTACAAGCAGAATTTGAAAATGAATACTTTTTATGTAGATAATCGT
>JALVKK010000175.1 GCA_027033875.1 Flavobacteriales bacterium | reverse complement strand
AGTTCCTCTACTGCAAAAACACATAGCCACCGGCGATTACAAATTGCGCAATTTGCTCAATACAATTCCTTATCAAATCATAGATGCCGACCATTTCAACTCTTTATTTATCAATATCAATACCCCGGAACAATTAACAAAACTGCATTTGAAAAATGGATAATTCACATCAAAATATTTGGTTAAAAGCGGCGGTTATAGGTAGTATTTGGGCAAGTTTCGAGATTATTTTCGGAAGTTTTTTTCATAGCTTGCGTCTGCCGTTTGCCGGTACTTTTTTGACTTTTTCGTCTATGGTTTTGTTGATAACTTTTTCTTATAAGTGGCAAGACAAAAATTTGTTTATCAAAGCCGGTATTATCGCAGCTTTGATGCGTTCGTTGATGCCGACTTCGGTTATTTTAGGTCCTTTGATAGGGATATTGATTGAAGCTGTATTGTTTCAACTGGCGATTAACTTGTTCGGACGCAATTTTTTTAGTTTTGCTTTGGCCGGTATTTTGGCAATGTTTAGCGCTATTGTTCATAAAATTGTCAGTATTATCTTGATATACGGCTTTGACATCGTCAAAATATTAGAAAATTTATATGGCGTTTTCCTTCATATAACGCATCTCAATTTGCCGCTCAATTATTTATTTAGTCTCATTGCCGTAACTTACGTTTTGTTAGGTTTGGTTTCTACTTTTATCGGACAATTGACCGGCAAAAAACTATTGCAAAATAAGACTGTCGAACAATTTGAAACAGGCAAATGGCAATTCAACAATGATTTGTTTAATATTGAACACTTTTATTATCGCTCTCGATATTTATTTATTCATATCTTTTTATTGATTTTGTTTTTGATAGGATTAGAATATTATCCGTTGATTTACAATATTTTACCTATTATTGTCTATTTTTTGTTTCTATTAAAACGTTACGGAAAATCATTGCGTCGATTGTCAAAAGCTTTGTTTTGGTTTCAATTATTGCTTGTTGTTCTGATGGCGGTTTGGTTGTGGCAAGATAAGATATCCGGCTTGTTGGTAGGTATTAGGATGATATTGCGAGCTATATTGGTGGTTTCTACATTTACGGCTATCAGTGTTGAACTCAAAAATCCTTTGGTAAAAGCCTTGTTGTACAAAAAAGGTTATTCGCAACTATATGCCGTTTTGGGATTGGCAACCGCAGCAGTGCCGTATATTTTAAAACATTTATCCAATGAGAAAAAAATGTTGTTCAAACCTTTAAAAATATTGCAAAAATCTATTGCCTTATCCGATGTATTGCTTCAAGAATTTAACCGGCAAATTTTACAACGCAACAAAATTTTTATCATTTCGGGTGAAACACGTAGCGGTAAAACAACTTTTTTAAAATCTGTTATCCGTGAAGTGCAAGCTGAAAATGCCAATTATAAAATAGGTGGCATCATTGCTCACGGTATAGATTACAGAAACGAACGCTACGGCTTTCATATTGAAAATATTATAACCGGCGAAACACAACATTTGTGTAGCCGTGAACGAGCAAACGAAGATGATATTAAAACGGGACGCTTTTATTTTTACAAAACTGGACTCGATTTCGGCAATAAAGCTATTTTGCAAAATTTAGATTCATTAAATCTTTTGGTCATTGACGAAATCGGTTATCTGGAAATTGCGGGTAAAGGTTGGTTTGAAGCTATCGAAAAAGCTATGATACGTCAAGATTTGGATCTGATATTTGTCGTTAGAAAACGGCTTTTGGAAAGTATCTTGCAATTATGGCAAAACAAACATTTTGTCGTAGTGGATATAACCAATAACGAACCTGATTTTGTAGTCAATCAGCTAAAAAATTCTTCTCATAATATATCCTGAATAAATATTTGTAAATTTACATTGTTATTATTGCAAAAAATATTGATATATTGGGATATTTTTGCTAATTTGCAAATAAAAAGAACTTATGAAAATTTTGTTGATTTCTGCGCTTACTTTGAGTTTAAATTTATCTTGCAGTAATATCAAACCGGCAAGCCAACAAGAAAATTTGCCAAAGAATACAAGGAAAGTTGTCGCAAAAGACACCAGTCATAACCCTGATAATCAAAGGTTTACAAAATACGGTTTTGTGTTTCAAATACCGAAACACTGGCAAATACAGACCAATGATTTTGAAACTAAAAATATAAAAGGCGAAGTTAAAAGCATCGAAACCGTTTATGTTGATAACAAAACGCAAAGTCATATTAGATTGCTCTATCATCCCGGAACGGCAGGAAGCATTTTGTACCGTTATTATTCGGAAGAATTATCCGAAAAAACCAAAAAAACAACAATTGCACAACAAAATGCCATAAAATTTGATGAGATATTAACCCGCGATGGTAAAGGGCATTTGCTCTCAAAACCGGTTATCAGACATAAAATTTATATTTTATCACCGGTAAAAAAAGGCGTTTTGGAAATTGTATATGATGTGCCGGAAAATGACGCTAAAGCCTCGCAAGTTTACAATAATTTTATGGAAAATATCCAAACGGCAAATTAATTGTTTTTCAGTAATTTTTTAGAACTTTGTAAAATGAATAAGCTCATTATATTAAGCTTGTTTTTTGTAACAAAAATAAGCCTCGCTCAAAACATACTCGGGATTGATGTATCACATCATCAAGGAAGTATCAACTGGCAACTGGTTGCTAATGACGGCAAAGTATTTGCTTACTGCAAAGCAACCGAAGGTATGACTTATCAAGATCCGAATTTTAGTACGTATATGACCAACGGTATCAATGCGGGTATTGTTATGGGGGCGTATCATTTTGCCCGTCCCGACAACAATACGGCTATTCAAGATGCTGATAATTTTATTACACACGCAAGCAATTATATCGGTAACGGTTTTTTACCACCGGTATTAGATTTGGAAGATCCGAATTCAAATACTCATTTAGATCAAATATTCACCTCGTCGCAATTGACCAACTGGGTACAAACTTGGCTCAACAGAGTAGAAAATCAAACAGGTGTAAAACCTATATTGTATCTAAATTCAAATTACGCCTATTTTTTAGATAATTCTTTGACCAACTACGGTCTGTGGATAGCCAAACCCGGAACATCACCCGATACTCCGCCTAACAATACCGGCAACTGGAACAATTGGCTCTTCAAACAATACTCTTGGCAAGGTAGTGTCAACGGAATTTCAGGTAATGTAGATTTGGATTCATTTCATGGTAGTAGCTCAGATTTTCAGACTTTGACTAATGTGCAGAGATATGAAGCTTTAAATTTTTCATTTTATCCTAATCCGGCATACAAGTATCTTTATATCAGATCGAAAAGTATGCTTCATCCAGTTGCGGTTAAGATTTTCGATTTGAATGGCCATTTGCTGAAAAATTATACCGGGAATATTTCAAAAATTGATGTTGGTAGTTTGACAAAAGGGGTATATTTGATGCAAGTGATTTTTGAAAATTCGCAAACCGGTACGGTAAAGTTTGTGAAGCTGTAAGCGTTAGTTGAAAGTTGTATTTCGATAATCTCAGTGACCTGACTTGAATGTTGAAAGTTTTCCTGTTTTGATTTTTATTCCAGCTGGTGCGATTGTGTCGTGTGGTAGTTTATCAACATTAAAACATTATAAACTTTTAACTTTTAACTAAAAAAAATCCCTTCCGGAGTCGGAAGGGATTTTTTTAGTTTTTATCCGAGGTAAGATTTTAATATTTTACTTCTCGATGTATGTTTTAATCTTCTAATGGCTTTTTCTTTGATTTGTCTCACACGTTCACGGGTTAAGTCAAAAGTTTCGCCTATTTCTTCCAA
>JALVKK010000174.1 GCA_027033875.1 Flavobacteriales bacterium | reverse complement strand
GCACAATTGGGTGTTTTACCTTTGTCTTTGTATTATTTTCACCAATTCCCGAGTTATTTTTTAGCAGCCAACTTATTGAGTATTCCCCTACTATTTTTAATCTTATTTACCGGCTTCGTTTTGATGCTATTCAGCTTGCTTCATATAAACTTTTTCTACCCCTATAACCTACTCGACTTTTTACTTAATACGCTATTATCCATCAATAAATATATTGCCTCACTACCAAATAGTTTAATCCAAAACATTCGTTTTACCGGCTTGCTTTTAACGGTTAGTTTCTTGGGCGTTATTGTCATGTATCATTTTTTGTCCAAACCCAAAGTTTACCGGCATTGGCTATGGCTCGGCAGTTGGATTTTATTGCTTGAAAGTGTTATTCTTTATCAAAAATACGAACGTTATCATCAACAAAATTTTTATGTTTTTCACCAATACAAGACACCTGTTGTAGCTGTATCAAACGGTGAAAATATTACCGTTTACCAAAATAAAAAACTGATTGACAAATACTTAATTAAAAACATCAATCTCAATTTTAAACAAATCAAATATGACAGCTTACCGTTTTATCAAACTTTTGGCAATTACAAAATATTGCACATCGACAGTTTAGGCATTTACAGATTTCAAAATCTAAAGCCGGATATTGTGGTATTGCATCATTCGCCTAAAATAAATTTAGACCGGTTGATGATAGAATTACACCCGAAAATCATCGTAGCAGACGGCTCCGATTATCCGTCTTACATCCGGCGATGGCAACAATCCGTCAAAAAATATCATGTCAAGTTTTATGATGTTAATAAGGAAGGAGCGTTTGTTTTGACAAAGAAAGAAAAAAAATTGGAATTTAACACAGTTCATTTCGAACGCAGTGAGAAATCTAAACTTAATTTCTGACTTCTAATTTCTGACTTCTAATTTTTGACTCTGTGCTACTTTGTGAAATTTTACTCTGTGCTACTCTGTGGTTAAACAAATTTTAATCAATTTCTCCGGTGGAAAATACCCGCGAGATACTATCGTGCCATTGATAAGAATGGTCGGTAATATCCAGGTTTCATACTGCTTGATTTTTTCCAAATCTGTTTCTATTTCATAACTTACCGGAATCTGTCGTTTTTCAAAATAACGTTCCAACCGCTTCACAATGCGACGGGTGCGCCGGCAAGCCGGTCCGGGGGATAAAATTTTGATTTGGTTTGTGGGCATATTGTTTTTGTTTGATATACATGTAGAGACGCACGTCAGTGCCTTACATTACACGTATATACAGACGTACGTCCGTGCGTCTCTACATACGTAAATTGTTTTGGTAAAATTTAAAAAAATCCACCAAAATTTCATCGCGGATATGTCTAAATTCCGCCATAATTTCTTCATCAGTTCCCGTAGCTTCGGCAGGGTCTTCAAAACCGATATGTAAACGATGTTTGACCTCTCCCGAAAAATAAGGACAAGTTTCTTTGGCACTATCGCAAACCGTGATAACATAATCAAATGATTGCTCCAAAAATTCTGATACGTTTTTGGGGTGATTACCGCTGATATCGATATTCATTTCTTGCATTGCCTCTATGGCTTTGGGGTGTACTTCATTGCTTGGATTGGTTCCCGCGGAATAGACTTCCAAGTCCGGATTGAAAACTTTTAAAAATCCTTCCGCCATTTGGCTACGGCACGAATTTCCGGTACATAAAATCAAAATTTTCTTAGGCATAAAAATTTAATTTAATGAATAAGTTTTTTGTCGTCATCAATACTAAATTCGGGTTGCAAGATTGTATGTTCAATCCCATAATGTTCTTTGAGGTACCCATTGACTTTAAGCATAATTTTTTCAAAACCGGTTATCCGGCAATCCGTATCAAGATCCAGATGCGCTTCAAACATCACGTCGTGTTCGTTGATTTGCCAAATATGAATATGATGAATATTTTTTACGCCTTCTATTTGACCAATGTCTTTGGCAATTTGATTTATATCGATATTATCAGGTGTAAATTGCATCATAATTTTTAATGAAGATTTAAAAATACCCCAACTCATATAAATTAAATAGATAGCAATCAAAATTGAAAATACCGGATCTATCCAATAAATATGAAAATATTTCATCACGATACCGCCAATCAAAACGGCAATGGAAGTCATCATATCGCCTAACAAATGCAAATATGCGGATTTCATATTCATATTGGCTTTGGCATCTTCCTTGATCAACAGCACACTCAATCCATTAACTGCAATACTTCCCAAGGACAGCCAGATGACCAAATCACTTTTAACCGGTTCGGGATGTAAAATTCTTTGCGCAGCTTCATACAAGACAAATATAGCTAAGATAATGAGCGTAGTCGCATTGAAAAAAGCTGCAATAATTTCGCTACGTTTATAACCGAAAGTTTGTTTTTCATTAGAGGCTTTTTGGGATAGCCGGTTGGCAATATAAGAAACAATCAAAGAGATAACATCTGAAAAATTGTGAATAGCATCCGATATCAAAGCCATACTACCGGCAATGATACCACCGATAAGTTCTGCCAGACTGATGCCGGCATTGAGCAAAATCGTCCAAAACAGATTTTTGCCGGTTACTTCGTGGTGGTGGTGATGCTCTCCCATATTTTATTAATTAAGTGCTATGAAACTCAATTTACATGCTTTTGATTGTACACTTATATTGTCTTTATATCAAGCAATAGCATTATCGGGGTCATTTACAACTTTATCAATTTCTTTGATATTAGGTTCTTTATCTTTAGTTCCGAAAATTTTTTTATTAAAAATAATTAAAATAAAAACCCCGACCGTAATGGCACTGTCTGCAAAGTTAAAAACCGGTTCAAAAAAAGTAAATTGTTTACCGCCGATAAACGGAAATTTTTGTGGTATATGCACTTCAAAAAGAGGAAAATAGAACATATCAACCACCCGTCCTTGAAACAAAGGTGCATAACCTCTGTCCTCTGGCATAAACTGAGCGATATGATGAAAACTATCAGAAAATAGGCGTCCGTAAAAAACCGAATCTATGATATTGCCGATAGCACCGGCAAATATTAAACTGATAGCTATAATCAGTAAATTGGATTCTTGTTTTTTAATACTTGTGAATAACCAATAAAAAATTCCACCAATGGCAAGTAATCTAAAACCCGTTAAAAACAATTTACCGGCTGTTCCGCCAAACTCTGTCCCGAATGCCATACCGTTATTTTCGACAAAATAAATTTTGAACCAATCAAAAACGGTAACATATTCACCAAGTAAAAAATGCGTCTTTACATAAATTTTAATTGCTTGATCAAAAAGTATAATAACAAAAACCAGCAACAATGATTTTTTTAAATTCATATCACTATTTGATATCCTGATTTATTTTAGCTTCTATACTCAAAGTAGCATGAGGTACGGCTTTTAAACGTTCTTTACTGATAAGTTTACCTGTTTTGCGACAAATTCCGTAAGTTTTGTTTTCTATTCGAACCAAAGCATTTTCCAAATCACGCACAAAACGCTCCAAACGTCCGATTAATTTTAAGTTGGACTCTCTTGAATAAGTCGAAGCACTATCTTCAAAGGTAATAATCTTGGTTTGAGTCATATCATGATTATCCAACAAAGAACGCAATATATCAATATCTTTGCGTGCATTGGCTATTTTTTGGTTGATTAAATCTTTAAACTCTTGTAATTCTTCGTCTGAATATCTCTTTTTTTCTTCATTCATATTTCAACTATTTATTGGTTTTATCATATTTTTTGTTTGTTTTGCAAATTTAGTAATTATTGATGATTTGATGATACTGGTTATTTGATGATA
>JALVKK010000173.1 GCA_027033875.1 Flavobacteriales bacterium | reverse complement strand
AACAAGCTATGTATTTCACCGGTTGGCGGTCCGGTGGCAGAAAACAAGTCTGGACACAAGGACAAGGCAAAGACAATAGCCATTGGTTACCGACCAATTCTGACCAAAATGACAAATTTACATGGGTACTTTCCATCGATTTTCCCAAAAATTATCGCGTTATATCAAACGGCTTATTTGTTTCCGGACATTTAAAAAATAATAAGATTGCCACCAGCGTCTATCAACAACTACAACCGGCGCCCGCCTACTTAATTTTTATAGGAGCCGGTAAATATCTTGAAAATAAAATTCTAACTTCAAACGGCATTCCCGTATATAATTATCAATATACCGATCACCAACAAAATGACAAAACATACTACAAAAGCAAAGAAATATTTGATGCTTTAGAACAAGAAATCGGTTTTGCATATCCTTGGCCAAATTATAAGCAAATTCCATGTCGCGATTTTTTATACGGTGGTATGGAAAACGTGTCCGCTACGAGTTTTAACGGCGACCGATATGTCGTTGACAGTATAGATTTTAACGATGTCAATTTTGTCAATGTCAGCGCGCACGAACTAACGCACCAATGGTTTGGCGATTTGGTTACCGGCAAATCATCTGCCGACCACTGGCTACACGAAGCTTTTGCCACCTATTATGCCCGACTGATAGATCGAAAATTTTTCGGAAAAAATTATGCGGATTACCAAATCTATCAATACGACCGGCAAATAATTGCCCGACAATATACAGACACAATTCCCTTACACCGACCCAAGGCCGGCAGCTTGACATACTATCAAAAAGGTGCCAAAATCATAGCAATGTTGCGCCAAAAAATCGGAGACGAAAATTACCGGAAACTCATTCAAACCTATTTTGCACGTTTTGCTTTCAACAATGCCGATACACAAGACTTCAAAAGACTGCTGTTTGATGTTACCGGCGATAGCATACCGTCATTTTTTAAAATTTGGTTTGAAGATTATCGTATTCCCGAATTTGATTTGGTTCAACGAAATGACAGTATTATCTTTAATACCAATTCTCATAATTTATCACTTGATTTTCTGATTATTACTAACGATAATAAAACATATCAAATACAAGCAAGTAAAGGTTTTAAATTACCTGAATACCAATCTATTAAAACCGTAATTGCCAATCCGGATAACCAAAAATTGTACCATATCAAATTTGCCAAACCTGACACTTGGCTCTATAATCAAATTTTGTTTGCACCGGCTTTTATCGACAGATACAAGGCTTTAATACAAATCAGAGATTGGAAATATAAACAAAAAGACGTTGTGTTTCAACAACTTATCAATCGCAATGAGTATTATCCGGTTTATAAAGAAATTATCAATCAAATCAAAGACGATTTAAACAACAAGCACTTGCAAATGTTGGCTCGATTGTTCCAAAAAGATTTGAAAACCCGACAACAATTGGCTATAGAATTGCACAATATACCTCTTCAACTCAAAACCGATTACAAGTCGCTATTAAATGATGCTTCATATGTTACCAAACAAACGGCTTTGTGGCATTATTGGGTACAATTTTCTGACGAACGAAAAGCCATACTCAATAAAACGCAAGAAATTACAGGAGGTAACAACAAGACCTTCAGAATGATATGGCTTTCATTAGCTATCATCACAAAAGACTACAAAAATGTTGAAAAACAAAGTTTTATCAAAGAATTAGTCGAATACGGTTCGCCAGATTATAATATGCTTGTCCGCTTAAATGCCTTTGAAATGCTGATACAAATGCAAATCATTAATGCCGATGTCATCGAAAATTTATTTGACGCCGCATTACATTTTAATTGGCGACTGCACCAACCGGCACGTCGTTATCTGAAAAGCATATATCAAAATAAAATGTTTAGACCGATGATAGAAGAAAAACTAAAAAATTTATCGACAAAACAGCAGGTATTGTTATTAAAATATCTGAACAAATAGTTATTCTTATTCTAAAAAAAACAATACTACATTTTATTTCTTAGCCCGCATCACCAAATACACTGCCAAAATACCAAAAATAAAATTAGGTATCCAAGCGGCAAAAAACGGATTAAAGCCCGATTTGATAACCATAATACCAAAAATACGGTCAAACAAAATATACAACATCGAAACGCTTATGCCAAAAGCTAAATTCCCCCCCATTCCACTTCGACGCTTTTGCGAAGCCATGGCAACTGCTATAAAAGTCAAAATAAAAGCCGAAACAGGTAAACTCATTCTCTTATATTTCTCCAGTTCAAACTTTTTGATATTCTTTGAGCCTCGTAACTTTTCTTTTTCAATAAATTTGTTCAATTCCGTATAATTCAAACCTTCCGCAATATAATTTACAGGCGTTAAATCGTCCAAAGTAAAATTAAAAACCGTATCTTTTCTTGATTTGTTGATAATAACTTCACCTCTTTTTTTATAATACCGTTCTTGCAAATTACGCAAAGTATAATTTTTCTTTTTCGGATTATATACTATACGGTCGGCAAAGAGTTTCGATTTCAGACTGTCCCCGACAATTTCTTCCATTACAAAATTATAAGCTGTTTTGTTGTGATGATTCAAATTGGATGCATAGATATAATGTGTAGAATCAATCTGCCGGTAAACATCATTGGTTTCGCGAGCTTTATACGAACTACTGTGAACATATTTAACCCAAAATTCATTATAACCTATACGTGCTTTGGGTATAATAGACAAATTGAGCAACAAAACCGTTAGAGCTATTAAAGTAGCGCCAATCAAATACGGACGCAATAATCTAATAAACGGCATACCCGTATTGAGCATAGCGATAATTTCGGTATTTTGAGCCAATCGCGAGGTAAACCAAATAACAGACAAAAACAAAAATATAGGAAACAGAATATTGAAAAAATACAATAAAAAATCGCCGTAATAGCTGATAATTTCTGTAAAATGTACATTATGTTCTAAAAATTTATCTATTCGCTCCGATAAATCCAAAATAATGGAAATAGGCACAAACAAAAGCATCAAGCCCAAGAATGTCCCGAAATAACGCCGCAGTATGTATTTATCAATAACTTTCAACTTTCAACTTTTAACTTTCAACATTAGTGCAAATCATACTTAATAATCTGCGACAAATCATCATAATTTTTAAATGGTACAAATTTACCATCTTTGATGTAAGAAACCCGTCCTGTTTCTTCGGAAACAACTATGGCAACAGCATCTGTATGTTGCGATAGACTGATAGCCGCACGGTGTCGCAATCCATAAGTTTGAGGCAATTTTATATCACCGTGAACAGGCAAAACCGTTCGAGTAGCCGTAATGCGGTTTCTTTCAATAATAATAGCGCCGTCGTGTAGCGGCGAATTTTTATAAAAGATACTTTTCAATATCGGGGCATTTATTTTTATATCCATTTGATCGCCCGATTGTTTTAGAAAATCAAGATTTGAATGACGTTTTATTATTATCAAAGCCCCCGTTTTTGTTTTACTCAAACTCCTAACCGCTTCCAAAATTGCATCAACGTCGGTTGAAGTTGATGCTTTTTGTTTAAAACCCAATTTATTCATAATTCTATCTGACGGACTAAATTTGGTCGAACCTATCATCAATAAAAAACGCCGTATTTCCTGCTGAAATACTATTATCAATGCCAAGACACCCAATCCTAAAAATTTGCCTAACAATTCTGATAACAAATTCATTTGCAAATACTTGGTTAATAACCAAATCAAATACAAAATTGCAATACCCAAAAAAATATTGATAGCAACCGTACCTTTTATCAGTTTGAAAAAATAATAAAGTAATAAGGCTACCAAAATAATATCGATAAAATCTAATAATCTATAATTTGCAAAATCAAACATCGTAATAACTTATGGGGTAAAGATAAAAATTTTAGAGCTTGTCTTGGTATTTGCCGGCGAATTTTGTTTAAAAAAAGTATAATAATCCAAAAAACGATTAAAATCATCTTGTTTATCAAAATTCAAATACAGTTGTTTTTGTACGCTGTCTCTTTGTTTCATATAATATGCAAGACTGTCCAAAAGCTGATTTTTAGATACATACGAATTAAATTTTATACTGTCATTCAATACTATTTTTCTGGGATATATATACAAATGCCATTTCTCATATCCCATATCTGCCTTTGAATATTGTTTAAAATACTCCCCAGAAGTATAAAAATCAGGCATCAAATCCATTTTGGTCGTTTCTACAAAAGACATCTTTTTTTGTACACTGTCCAGATAAGCAAAATACACTTCCCCTTTACCGTCCGAATGTAACGAAACTTTACGCCTTTTTTTGTATATTTTCTTTAAAGCCGGCAATAGTTGTTTCATAGTCAGGTTTTTATCAATCGCCACTAACCATTTAGTCGTTGAAATAGTCTGTCCCAATTTTAAATCGGCAATGGTATCTTGTCCGTCAATCGTTCTTAAAACATAAACAGGAGAATTGTTCCAAACTTCGTGCAATCCGGGATTATCATTTACAGGGACTTTCACTTCTTTTTGCTTACACGACATAAAAAATGTCGTTATTATGATTGCGTATAAAAATTTCATTTTATATTTGCGTTAATTTTTGTCAAAGGTATGAAAATGAGTTGAATGTTAAAAGTTAAATGTTGAATGTTTGTAATGTTGAATCTCGAGATTTTTTCTAAAAAGCAGATATAGAGGTGGCTTCGGTCCCCCCGACGAAAGTCGGGGGGACCGAAGCACCGATACCGACAATAGTCGGTACAGGCTATCAAATAACCAGTATAATTAAACAAGATATGAAAGATTTAAAATTAATAAGTATTTCGGGAAAAAGCGGCTTATTCAAGCTATTGACTACTACAAAATCCGGCATTATTGCCGAATCAATTATTGATCACAAACGCGTGATGACTTCTTTTACAAATGTATCCGCATTGGACGAAATCGCCGTTTATGCCATTGATGACGAAATTCCGCTATGGCAAGTATTTAAGAAAATTGCAAAAAAAGAAAACAATAAACCGGCTATTGACCACAAGTCAGACAAAAATGCATTGATAGATTTTTTTAAAGAAGTTATGCCTGATTATGATGAAGATCGGGTTTATCAGTCTCATATCAAAAAAATCGTGCAATGGTACAATATCTTGCAAAATACCGGATATTTGGCAGATTATTTGGAACAAAAAGAAACTGAAAACAACAAAACGCAAAATAAAAAAGATAAACAAACAGAATAACGATTAAACAATGAAAATCAACATCTTTATAAACGTAGTATATCTATAAATCCCGCCATGCTTTTTTCTCAACAATTGTTCCGTTTTGCAACTTGATAACACCCGGATTGCTGCGAATCATGGTTTTTAGGGTTGTAGCATCGGTCATGTATAAGGAAAAATGAAATTTTTGTACCAAATTACCATCTATCAACGCATACAAACCTATAACTGTATGACCTTCTTGTTGCATTTTTTGAGCAAAAGTATTTATTATTTGAATAGCTTTATCGTTGATTTCTAACGGATTATATGAAATTACCAAATATACTTCGGGCATACTCAATACTTTGTCCGTAATATCTCCGTCTGCATCATTTTCAATACTGAAATCGTGAATGGGAGGTGTGAAACCTTCTTCCAATGTAATGGTTTTTCTATCCACAAACTCTGCTCCTTTGATATTCCATGGCTCGTCTTCATTAGAAAATTCTTTAACCTCTCCATTGATTTTGTAATACCAAATATCTTTAAACTTTGGTTGTGGGGCATCCGGTGGTATCTGCATACCTTCTCGTATATTTTTTCCTATAGCATATGGACGAAAGTCAATCAATGGTAAATGCCGAATGGTATATACCATCAACAGTAAAGCCAGCAAAGCAAAAATATGCGACAAAGTTGTTAATAACCGGTTGCTAAATAATGGTCTAAGAACATACCAACGCCAATTTAACAACAAAATTAATATAATTAAAACCACATTCTTATAAAAAGTTTCCCAATTAGATAACTTTACGGCATCTCCGAAACAACCGCAATCCGTAACTTTGTTAAAATATGCCGAATACCATGTTAAAAACAAAAAAACAGTAATTAAAAGCAACAAGGCACGTAAAGTAAATTTTATTTTATAACCGAATAAAAGCCATACGCCCAATACAAATTCAAACCAAATCAAACCAACTGATATTTCCAAAGCATAAGACGACAAAAATGTCAAATTTAAAACATCTTCACCGAAATATTCCAGCATTTTTATTTTAGTTCCAATGGGATCAATCAATTTGACAAAACCTGAAAAAACAAAGGTTAATGCAACCAAAACACGGATAATTTGTAGTAATAATTTCATTTGAGTAATTTTTGTTACAAAATTAAGTCTTGTTATACTGACGTGCAAATTTATCTAAAATAAACTTTTGAAATTTTGTGATACGTACACAATTTTTAATATATCGAAACAAATTTGAGCGAAAAATTGTAATGTATCTATATTTACACTACAAACATTAGTCTCTTTTACGCAAATATAATTATCTTTGCTATATGAATATAAAAGTATTAATCCGGTTCGTTGCTCTCATTGTCCTGACCATTATAAGCCTGACGGCTTGTCGTAAAGATGATATTTGTACCGGTGACGGAACACCCGACTTAAAAATAATTTTTGTTGATAACAGCAATCCTGCTACTGAAAAACCGGTAGGCGAATTGCACGTTACCGCTTTACCACAACAAGACACTTTGATTAAAGGACAAACAAATATCAAACGCTTATCCATACCTCTCAATGTCAATGACGATATTTCCAATTTTATTTTTACATCGGGACAAAACGCAGATACACTTATCTTTCACTATACACGTGAACAGGTTTTCGTATCGAAATCTTGCGGTTATAAAATTATTTTTCATCAATTAATCGTTGATTTACAACAAGATAACGATAATTGGATCAAACAAATAGAGCTTATCAATAATGATGTTGTAACCGACACGGTTGTTCATTTGAAAATTTATCATTAAAATCTCTTTCAACAATTTAGATTAATGAATAATACCTCATACCAAATAAAATTTAGTAGATTGTTACTATTAAAAAGACGATTATTGCTTGTAAGTTTTTTTATGTTAACGATTTATATGTCTGCTCAACAAACTACTGATACGATTGCCAAAGACAGTATCATCAAAATAAAGCAACCTGTAAAAATTCGCTTTGGATTTGATATAGGAAAATATATTCGGGCAAAATTAAACCGGTCCGAATCTTATGATTATTATATCGATGCCAATTTTTATAAAGAATATTATTTGGTATTTTACGGAGGATACGAAAAGCACCTGACTGACAACAATTTACTCAATTATCATACGACGGGTTCATATTACAAAATAGGTGTGATGTATAATTTATATCGCAATTGGTTAGATATGGATAACGATATTGACATCGGCATCAATTATGCTTATGCACGTTTTGATTATTTATTACATACTTACCGTATCAATCAACCCGGTGCAATATACCTTCCGCAACCGGTTAATGTTGAACAAGCCTTTGATAACAATTCGGCACAATGGATTGAACTTCATGCACAAATGCAAGTAGAGACTTTCAGACATCTGTATCTCGGACTTGAAATAAGTACAAAATATCTAATCTACAGCTCTGATATTGATAATTTTACAGTTACTTATATTCCCGGATTCTTCAATAAAAACACGTATAGCCGTTTTGGTTTCGGCATGCAATATTTCATCAGTTACCGGTTTATTTTTTAAATAAGCATTTTTCAATATCAAAGGCTTCGGTAAGCAAACATTCAAAGATTTTTATAATTTCAAAATAAAAAAAGGAAGCGCTATAAAAAAACACTTCCTTTTGTGGGTTCTGCCGGGTTCGAACCGGCGACCCCCGCCCTGTCAAGGCGATACTCTAAACCAGCTGAGCTAAGAACCCTTTATTTTTGTGATTGCAAATATACTAAATCTTTTATTACATAAAAGCTGATAGATTTATTTTTTTCGGAAAAATATGAGATGATAAACACAAAATTTCTACAAAAATATATTGATCCAAACACAATAGAAAATACTCAGGTAAGTGCGCCAAACTTATCAATACATAATAACCCGTCAATAATGCCATACAACAAGCATGACTTCTTTATATTTACCAAAAGTATTATTATAATTTGTTAAAAAAATTGCGGTTTGCAATTATAATTGTATATTTGACATTATTAACCTATAAAATCAAAATTATGTCAGTTTTAAAAGTTGTAGAATTGATGTCCAGTTCCAAAAAATCTTGGGAGGACGCTACTGCCAAAGCAGTCAAAAAAGCCTCTAAAACGATCAAGGAAATTAGATCGGCTTATGTTCAAGACCAAAGTGTCGTCGTTAAAAACGGTGAGGTCGTTGAATATAGAGTAAATTTAAAAGTTACTTTTGAAGTAAAATAAAATTATTGCATTATTGAAAAAAAGAGGCTGTTTCAAAACTAATCGAAACAGCCTCTTTTATTGTTGTTTATATTTTTATTCTAACAAAATCAGGCAATTCTAAAATTACAAATTGTCATAAATCTTACGATACAAATCTTTATAAATATCTTTGATAACGCGTCGTTTGAGTTTCATCGTCGGCGTTAAATGTCCGGCTTCAACCGTCCATTCGTCCGGTGTTAATTCAATGATTTTTATTTTTTCCCATTTACCAAAAGTTGCATTATATTTTTCTACTTCTCGCATGATACGTTCTTTTACTTTGGTATGATTTGCGATTTCTTCCAAACTATCACCTAATTTTATTTCATGCCTTCTTGCCCATTCTCTGATAAAAGGAAAAGCCGGCTGAATAATTGCAGCTACCAATTTTTGTCCTTCTCCGACAACCATAATTTGTTCGATAAAAGGCGATTGTTTCATCGCATTTTCTATCAACTGAGGTGCTACATATTTACCACCGGATGTTTTAAACATTTCTTTTTTACGGTCGGTAATTTTTAAGACACCATCATTGTCAACTATACCAATATCTCCCGTATGAAAATAGCCGTCAGTAAATACTTCCTCTGTTTTTTCAGGATCTTTGTAATAACCAACCAGCATATTAGGACCTTTGACTAAAATCTCTCCGTCATCTGCAATTTTTACATCTACAATATCAATGGGTCGTCCGACCGTACCGATTTTCCAAATTTCGTTAGGCGAATTAACCGAAACAACTCCGGAAGTCTCCGTCAATCCATAGCCTTCCAAAATATACAGAGCAGCAGCATTAAAAACCCGTTGCAAACGCGGTTGCAAAGCAGCACTACCCGAAACAATATATTTCAACTCACCGCCAAGTGCTTCTCGCCATTTGCTAAAAATCAGTTTACGTGCCAATTTTAATTTAATACTGTACGGAAACTTACCGGCTTTATCAAAATCAAACGCCTCTCCTACTTTAACCGCCCAAAAAAACAGCGCTTTTTTGATACCGGAAAGTTCTTGACCTTTGGCTATAATTTTATCATAAACTTTTTCTATCAAACGTGGTACGGCGGTAAACAAATGCGGTTTGACTTCTCTGATATTGTCTCCTATTTGCTCGATAGATTCGGCAAAATAAATACCAAAACCTCTGTAATAATACAGATAATGTATCATTCGTTCAAAAATATGACAAGCCGGTAAAAAACTGATAACCTTACCATTGTCAGGCAATTTTGGAACTCTTTTGGCTGATGAAATTACGGTTGTTACAATATTTTTATGTGTCAGCATCACGCCTTTCGGACGTCCCGTTGTGCCGGAAGTATAAATAATGGTTGCCAAATCATCTTCTTTAATCTTATTTATTCTTCTTTTGAGTTCCGACCAAAGGGATTCATCTGCACCCAAATCCATAATTTCTTGCCAAGAACGTTCACCTGCAACCGGTTCAAAAGTAAAAACCCCTTTTAATGAAGCTACGTTGCCCTTTATTTTATTAACCTTCTCTAAAATTTCTTCATTTGAAACAATGATATATTTAACTTCCGCATGGTTAAAAATATACTCGTAATCATCTTCCGAAATAGTCGGATATACCGGCACATCTTGCGCTCCGACCTGTAAAATGCCTATATCCGTAATATTCCATTTAGTTTGATTATTATGAGAAATAATGGCAATTTTATCGTTAGGCTTAACACCTAATTTTATTAAACCTCTACTGAATCTATTGGCTTTTTTAACAAATTCCTTACTCGATGTTTTAACCCATTCACCACTTGTCTTATCAACTAATGCGTCTTCTCGCGGGTAATTCTTTTTTTGATATGCTACAAAATCAAAAAGTCTTTTTATTTCCATAACTGAATATTTTGGTTTGGGCTTACAAAATATAAAAAAAATTATAAAGAACGAAATATTGAAAGCATTTTAAAATCAAATTGAATATCTATTGATATTTTAATAATAAAAAAGCACCTCTTTTGAAAGTGCTTAAAAAAATTATTATTTGTAGTTTATTCTATTATAAAAGATTTCAACAAATTTCCTTTATTGGTCTCGATGTCAACAAAATATACCCCTTCACGCAATTGTCCGATTGTCAAATATTTTTGATTGCGAACATACTCCGCTTTAATACGTTGCCCCGTTACATCATATAATTGGATGTTTTTTATTATTAAATTTTGAAAAAACAAATGCAATTTTTCTTGTCCGGATTGAACGGGAACCGGAAAAATTTCAATATTTATCGACTTAGTTGTAGTTTGAACTGACGAGTCAGGATCCCATATAGCACTGACCCATTCGGGGTGATCGATAAACGGATTGCGATTGCCTTGATAATTGTAAACAGCATTATTCCGGTCAATTTCACGTTGACT
>JALVKK010000172.1 GCA_027033875.1 Flavobacteriales bacterium | reverse complement strand
TTTTTTACGCCTTCTCTGACCATTTGCGCATTTATTCCCAATACTATCAAATGATCATCTTCGTCAACGGGACGTTTTAATTCCACTTCGTCAACCGGATTTACTATTACATCTCTCGTTATATCTTTTTCTTCTTCTTTCAACAATTGTTTTATCACTGCTTGATCAATGATAATATTACCGTTAATATCATGAAAAATGATATGAAATCCGATAAGCAAAATACCTTGTTTTCGCAAAGGCAGCAACAATTCATCAAAAGTTTTACCAACCAAATGTTTGTTTTCGGGAAGTGCCAAATCTATTTTATAAAATTCGTTATATTCATTATACTGCATTATTTCATCTATAACCTTTGATATACCGTGGTTAAAAAGCGATTGTTTCATGATAGCTTTACGATAATTGCCGGCAACTACTATTTCGTTTACTCCGGCTTCGATCAAACTTTCTCTAAAATCATCATTATTGATTTCGGCTATCATATAAGCTTGATCCGATATGGCTTCTATTTTATATCGTTTGAAATCGCCGGTAACTTGTTTCTTTTTTTCAAATATCGAGTTGACTAACATCTTTGTTTTTTCAATGACAGTGGTTTTATATATTTTATCCTGATTTTTTTTCTTTTTGGTATATCGCGAAATAGCATGCGCTCGTAAGGCAATATGTTCGTCGGACAATTTTGAGCGATCTTCAGCCAACAATATAATAGTCTGCGCTTCTTCTATTCTCGCTATTTCCAATGTATGATTATTCAAAGCATCACCTTCAATAATATCTATTTTCTTTTGGTCGTGTAGTTTTTTTATATAAGGATTTTCTTCTCTTATTTTTTTTATATCTGCAACCACACAAACTATTTTCAGTTTTTTGTTGTGATATTCTTTGGCTTCTTCCAATATTTCCTTGATGAATTTTTCAGTTGTACCGTTCCAACCGAAAATAACCAAATGTTTGTGAAATTTTGTTTCCATAAGACCTTCTTTGCGTTTTTTATTAATTTTATATGTAACATATTCGGAAACTCCGATTAAAATTGTACCAATCCAAAAGTTTAATGAATTGAGTGCCAACATAGCTTTGCCTAACAACGACAAAGGAAAAACTCCGTTACTGTTACCGGTTACGGTTGTTACCAGTAACCATGAGTGTAAATCGGAACGGGTCATATTCAAAATTTGACTTTTTATACCGATATTATGATAAAATGAAGTTTCGGCATAAATTAATAATTCAATACTGGCAAAATAAATAAAAATCAACAAAACAAATCCAAATTGAAAATGCTTGTAACGGTGCCAAATAAAAGCCAGATTAATTTTAGGAATAAAGCGTCCCTTATAAAAATAATAGATAAGCGCTAAAATAATCAACAATATTAATAATCGCCAATAAAATCCCCAGTCAACAGCTCCGAAACCTACTATTTTTTGCAAAGTTTTGGCTAAGGGTAAATTGCGTAATTGCAAAACTTCATGATGTTTATTTTGTTTGTAATTATCAATAGAAGTTTTAATCAACCGGTTAATATATATATAAGATGTATCTATCGGTGTATGCATCAAGGCATCAATCAAACGGTCGGATTGTTTCGTTTTTTTCAAAGCGGTATGTAGCGCAATCAAAAAACTCCAGCTCCCCAGTGTATAATGATTGTTTGTAGCATCCAGACTGGCTCTTACCACATTATGAATTCGCTTTTGAAACATTTGTGCTTCCTTATCCCTCATAAACATTTTATGAATATTTTTTTCTTGTTCCAATGAGCGTAAGGGCAATGAGAAGCTCACTACTATATCCAGTTTCTTGTTTAACAAATCATCTATCAGCGAATCATAATTTTCAAATATGAAATGCAGCCGTGATTTATCAATATCTAAAAACTTAATAATCTTATTAAATATATTGTAACTATACGAAGTTTGTTGTGTAAAACCAATATTCAAAGTTTTGATTTTAGACAAACTATCTAACCGATTGAGCGCTATTGTTTGATTATATATCGTATAAATATGAAGCTTTTCTTGAAAAAGCGGACAAACAACCGACAAATTTTTAACACCTTTTTCTTCGTCATATAAGCTGTTTAACAATACATTACGTTGAACAATGGCAAAATCAATAGCATTATAAATAATTTGATTTGACAACAAATATAATAAAAAAATGATGAAATAATTTGAGAGCAGCGATGGTATTTAATATTTTTTTTTATTTTTATAAAAAATTTTAAAATGAAAAAGCTATGAAAAACAAACGGCTTATCAAAACTTCATTTTCACCTCTACATTTACTAAATCTCCATAGTATAAAGCACCGAAAATTTGATAGTCAAGCACTTGCAATTCAATAACTACATTGTTCGTATGTTACAAATTATCACCTATTTATAAAGCAATTTTTTTTCAGAATGAGCCTAGTAATTATAGATCACGAAGATTCTTTTACTTGTAATATTGTTGAACTATTGCGAAAAACAGGTATTGAACCGGCAGTTGTTTCTATTGACAACATCCATCTTTCAGAGCTTGACATCTTTGATACTTTCATTCTTTCACCCGGACCGGGCATACCTAACTCTTACCATAAAACCAAACGCTTATTAGATCTTTACCAAACCCAAAAAAAAATATTGGGTATATGTTTGGGGCATCAGATTATTGCAGAATTTTTTGGTGCCGTAACGGTCAATTTAAAACAAGTCGTACACGGTCAAGGCAAACCTGTTATTACAGATACAAACGCACTATTATTCAATGGAACAGCTTCTGTAATACAAGCCGGTCTGTACCATTCTTGGATTGTTTCCAAAGAAAAATTTCCCGAAAGTTTAAATATCATTGCTCAAACCAAACAAGGTGAAATTATGGCAATAGCACACAATAAATTTCCTATTTTTGGCGTCCAATTTCATCCGGAATCTTATATTTCGGAATATGGTTTGCAAATAATCCAAAATTTTCTAAATGCTTAATGTATCCGAAACCTTTATCAACCGTTTTAATCTATACGTTTCTCAAAAAGAAGCTTTTGTTTTTTTGATTGATTTTGAAGGCGATATTGCACTTATTTATACACCGGAAACGGCTCTGAAAAACGGTATTTTTTTTCAAACACCGAGCTATCAAAATTATCAAAAACCAAATCATAAAAAAATCAAATGCCAGCAACCTGATGTTCAACCTGTTGATTTTGAACACTATAAACGAAAATTTAACAAAGTTCAACAACATTTGCAAAACGGTGATTCCTATCTACTCAATCTGACTTTTAAAACCCCAATCAAATTAAATTGCGGTCTAAAAGAGATTTTTTTTCAAGCCAAATCACCCTATAAAATTTATGTAAAAAATTCATTTGTTTGTTTTTCACCGGAAATTTTTGTCCGCACCAATGACCGGCAAATATTGACTTATCCGATGAAAGGCACCATTGATGCCAATATACCCGATGCGCTCGAAAAATTATTAGCAAATAAGAAAGAAAAATACGAACATCATACCATCGTTGATTTACTTCGCAATGATTTATCTTGTGTTGCCACTAAGGTAAATGTCGATAAATTCAGATATGCCGACCGCATCAATATATCTTCCGGAGACTTGTATCAGATAAGCTCGCAAATAAGCGGATTGTTACCTGAAAATTGGCAAAATAAGGCTGCTGAAACTTTTTTAAAATTGTTGCCGGCAGGCTCTGTCAGTGGTGCGCCAAAGCCGAAAACACTGGAAATTATCAAAAATTTAGAAAACGATAAAAGAGGATTTTATACCGGTATTTTCGGCTATTTTGACGGAAAAAATTTCGATTCTGCCGTCTTAATTCGCTATATAGAACTTGATAACGGACAATATTTTTATCGCAGCGGCGGTGGTATCACTGCTCTAAGTAAACTTACGGACGAATATCACGAATTAATACAAAAAATATATGTTCCCACTGATTGAAACCATTCAAATATTTGACGGACAACCGCAACATTTACCCTATCACCAACACCGGTTTGAAGCATCATATTTTAAAGTCTATAAAACTTTAACCAATATAAAATTAGACGAAGTCATTCAAGTACCGGAAACTTACCGGCAAGGACTTGTAAAACTACGTTTCTTGTACAACCAAACCGATTGTTTTTGTCAATATGATTTATATACACCTAAAGACATCAACAACATAAAACTCATCTACAATGATGATATTCAATATGATATAAAATGGGTTAATCGCACACAATTAAACTTATTAAAGCAACAAAAAGGAACGGCTGACGATATTTTAATCGTTAAAAATCAACGTGTTACAGATACGTCTTTTACAAATATTATTTTTTATGACGGTAAACGCTGGTTTACGCCCAAATATCCTTTATTACACGGTACAACAAGAGCTAGATTACTCAATAAAAAAATCATAGAAGCTAAAGACATCTTTGTAGATGACTTAAAACATTTTACTCATTACAAATTGATTAATGCCATGAGAGGTTTTGATGCGCCTGCTCTACCGATAAATAGCATTCAATATTAACAATTGATAAATACAAATAAAACTAATATTATCGCATTATCCTGTATTTTACATATTTTTGTACTATGAAACAATATCAAGATACCATAATAGCATTGGCAACACCGGCGGGTAGCGGTGCTATCGGAATTATTCGTTTGTCCGGAAGTAATGCTATTGCTATTGTCAATCGTTTTTTTCAAAGCAAATATCATAACAAAGACCTACAAAAAGTTCCTACTCATAGCATTCATTTGGGATATATCAAAGACAAGGATAGAATTTTGGACGAAGTATTGGTTAGTATTTTTAAAAATCCCAATTCTTATACCGGTGAAGATGTCGTTGAAATTTCCGTTCACGGCTCATCTTATATCCAACGACAAATTATACAATTATTCATAAAAAACGGTATCCGTCATGCCAAAGCAGGCGAATTTACTTTGCGGGCATTTCTAAACGGTAAAATGGATTTGACGCAAGCCGAAGCCGTTGCCGATTTGATTGCTTCGGATAGTGAAACATCGCACCGCCTTGCCTTACAACAGATGCGTGGTGGTTTTTCGAGTGAAATAAAAAAATTGCGAAACGAACTGATTCATTTTGCTTCATTGATGGAATTAGAATTGGATTTTGCCGAAGAAGATGTCGAGTTTGCCGACCGCCGGCAGTTTAAAAATTTGGTGCAACGCTTAAAACTAACTCTTAAACATTTAGTTGATAGTTTTGCAACGGGTAACGTGCTTAAAGAAGGTGTGCCGGTTGCCATTATCGGAGAACCTAATGTAGGAAAATCAACTTTGCTCAATACCCTACTCAATGAAGAACGAGCCATAGTATCGGACATAGCAGGTACTACGCGTGATGTGATTGAAGACGAATTAGTATTGGACGGTATCCGTTTTCGTTTTATTGACACGGCAGGTATTCGTGAAGCGCAAGACAAAATAGAACAAATCGGGATACGTAAGACTTATGAAAAAATTGAAGAAGCCAAAGTGATTATTTTCTTGATTGATGCTTGTACCTTGAGCAAAAGCGCCGGTTGTCATCAGCCGTTACATCAACAAGTGTTGCAAAAATTTGAAGCCGAATTGCAAAATATAGCCCAAAAATATCCGCAAAAGAATATTTTGATTGTGATTAATAAAGTGGATAAAATAGACCAAAAAGATTATCAAATTGATACGGATACATACCAATTGATTGAAATTTCCGCCAAGTATAAAACCGGATTGAAAAGTTTGAAAAACGAGTTGATTTCTTTGGTCAACAAGGGCGTTTTAGACCAAAATGAAGTAGTTGTATCCAATGCGCGTCATTATCAAGCGCTTAACGATGCATTGCAAAGTATAGTGCAAGTAGAAAACGGCTTGAATACAAACTTATCCGGCGATTTGCTCAGTATTGATATTCGAGCTGCTTTACACAGTTTGGGTGAAATAACAGGTGAAATCACAACAGACGATTTGTTGGACAATATTTTTAGGAATTTTTGTATCGGTAAATAGATTTTTTAGTGACTAGTAACAAGTAGCAAGTAGCTAGTTGGATGAGGGATAAGAGATGAGGGATAAATTGGGAAGTGCCTAGTGGAAAGCAACAAAGTAAGAATTGGATAAGAGATAAGAGATAATTGAAATTTTTTATTAAAAATACATCGGACATCTGACATCCGACACCAGATAACCAAAATTAAAATTAGATTTTAGAAATTAGAATTAACATCAGACACCCGACACCAAATAACCCCCGATGAGAATCGGGACACGCAAATAACCGATTAACCAATATCACCAGATAAGCAGATAATCAATAAAATCGTATATTAGTGCTTTAATAAAAATCTATGAAATATTTTCATTTTTTCATTTTTACAGGTCTTTTATTTGCCGGATGTCAATCGCAAAATAATATTGTTAAAGAATCGAAAACAGTTGAAATTCAACAAGTTAAAAAAGGAATGACAGAGCCGGAAAAACGCGGTTATTGGCAACAATATGTCAATTACACCATGGATATCAACATGGATGTAAAAAAACATCAATACAGCGGAAAACAAAAATTGATTTATAAAAACAATTCTCACGATACTTTAACCAAAGTTTATTATCATTTGTATTGGAATGCTTTTCAGCCCGGAAGCGCCATGGATTGGAAGGCTCGTTCAGTCCCGGACCCTGACCGCAATATGGAAAAAATAATTAAAGTTTTGAAACCGGAAGAAACCGGATTTTTCAAAATCAATACTTTAACACAAAATGAACAAGATGTCCAATATAATGTAGAAGGTACAATTTTAGAAGTTGATTTAAACCAACCGATATTACCCGGTGAAAGTACGGTTTTTGATATGGATTATACAGCACAAATACCCAAACTTGTCCGCAGATCCGGTCGTGATAACATAGAAGGTATTGATTATTCTATGGCTCAATGGTATCCTAAATTATGTGAATACGACCAACGCGGTTGGCATACCGACCCGTATATCGGACGTGAGTTTTATGGAGTTTGGGGCGATTTTGACGTTACCATTCATATTGATAAAAAATATACGGTTGCCGGAACAGGCTACTTGCAAAACCCTGAACAAGTAGGTAAAAATTATCCTACGGATAAATCTTTAAATATTCCTGAAGGTAACAAACTAACATGGCACTTTAAAGCACCCAATGTTCACGATTTTTCATGGGCTGCCGACCCCGATTATGTTCATGATATTTTAAAAGTTAACGATAGTCTAACACTACACTTCTTTTATCAAAATGATGATAAAATCAAAGAAAATTGGAAAAAATTACAACCGGTAGCTGCCAAAACCATGGCATTTTACAATGAATATATCGGGGCTTATCCCTATAATAAATATAGTATTATTCAAGCCGGTGACGGCGGTATGGAGTATGGCATGTGCACTTTTGTAATGGGCAACAAACCGTTTAACAGTTTACGCGGTACCGTTCAGCATGAAATGGGGCATGCTTGGTTTCAATTTAGTTTAGCAACTAATGAATCCGAATATCCTTGGATGGACGAAGGTTTTACCTCGTTTATTCAAGATATGGCAAACATAGTTGTAAATGGTACCAAAGCAGAAAATCCTTTTGAAGGGTCTTATAGCAGCTATCGTTATTTGATTTATAAAAAGATGGACGAACCCTTATCAACCCATTCCGATCATTATCAAACCAATATGGCATATTGGTCCGGCGCTTATGACAAAGGTAAGCTGGTTTTGAGCCAATTAGGTTATATTATAGGCTTTGACAAACTCAGTCAAACGCTTAAAAATTATTATAACAATTGGGCGATGAAACACCCGCAACCCGATGATTTTTTTCGTATTGCCGAAAAAACTTCCGGTATGAATCTCAAATGGTTTATAAATGAATGGATATATACAATACATCATATTGATTACGCCGTAGGTGACATTGTAGCTAAAGACGACAAAACAGAAATCAATTTAAAATACGAAGGTTCTATGCCAATGCCTTTAGATGTTTTTGTTGTGTATAAAGACGGTAGTATGGACAGTTACTATATCCCGTTGAATTTGATGCGAGGGGCAAAAAACAACCCTTTTCCCAATATTTCACGAAAAATTTTGAAAGACTGGCGCTATCCTGTTCCGCAATACAGTTTTACTATTGATAGAAAAAAAGAAGATATTAAAGTAGTTGTTATTGATCCGTTGGGTTTTACGGCTGATATTAACCCTGACAATAATGTCATATCTTTTGAAAAATAAACAATCAATAATTTATGACTAATCATAGATATAAATTACCGAAAAGCTATAGTTTAAAACGTAAATTGTTGATTGAAGCTTTGTTCAACAAAGGTTATTCTCTGACATCATTTCCGCTTCGATTGGTTTATTTGCCAATATCTTATCCCGAAAATACACCGTTTCTGGTTGGTTTCTCAGTCCCTAAAAAAAAGATAAAAAAAGCAGTAAACAGAAATCGTATCAAACGATTGATGCGTGAAAGTTTTCGCAAGCAACAACAAGAGTTAAATCTACCTCAAAAAACCATTATGATGTGGATATATTCGGGAAAAAAGATGCCTGATTACAATACCATTTACCAAAAAATGTCGCTGATAATCAATGATTTAAACAAAATAGAACAACAATAGGCATCTCAAAATGTTGCCAACATAAAGTTTTTTTTTTCAGGATTCATACATCTGCATAAGTATCGTCAGCATATCGATAGCGGCATCGCTGATTTTGGTACCGGGACCGTAAACACCGACGACACCCGCATCAAACAAAAAACGGTAATCTTGTTTGGGAATAACACCGCCGGCAATAACCAATATATCATCACGACCAATTTTTTTCAATTCTTGAATAACTTCCGGAATCAAAGTTTTGTGTCCGGCAGCCAATGACGAAACACCTAAAATATGCACATCGTTTTCGGCAGCTTGTTTGGCAACTTCCTGCGGGGTTTGAAAAAGCGGACTGATATCAACATCAAAACCTATATCGGCATAGGCTGTAGCTACGACTTTGGCGCCACGGTCATGACCGTCTTGTCCCATTTTGGCAACCATTATACGCGGACGACGTCCGGCAACTTCGGCAAAACGGTCTGCCAGTTTTCGAGCTTTTTTAAAGCTATCATCATTTTTTATTTCGTTGGCATACACTCCGGATACTGTTTGGATTTGTGCTTTATACCTGCCAAAAACAACTTCGAGCGCATCTGATATTTCTCCCAAAGTAGCTCGAGCCTCAGCAGCTTTTACTGCCAAAGATAATAAATTTTGCTGTCCGTTACTTGCCGCTTGCGTTAATTCTTGCAAAATTGCTTGCACTTTTTCATTATCACGTGTGGTTTTTATATTTTGTAATTTTTCTATTTGTGTTTGACGTACCAGTTCATTATCAATTTCTAAAATCGAAATAGCAGCTTCCTTTTCCGGTTTGTATGCATTCACACCGACTATCACATCTTGTCCGCTGTCGATACGTGCCTGTTTGATAGCAGCTGCTTCTTCTATACGCAATTTCGGAATACCTTTTTCGATAGCTTTGGTCATACCACCCAATTCTTCAACTTCTTGTATCAATTCCCAAGCTTTTTGAGCAATTTCATCGGTTAATTTTTCTACGTACCGGCTACCGCCCCAAGGATCGACGGTTTTGGTAATAAAAGTTTCTTCTTGTAAAAATATCTGTGTATTACGGGCAATTCTTGCCGAAAAATCTGTTGGTAAAGCAATCGCTTCATCTAAAGCATTGGTATGCAGTGATTGGGTACCGCCAAAGGTAGCCGCTGCCGCTTCTACCAAAGTTCGCATAACATTATTGTAAGGGTCTTGTTCGGTCAAACTCCACCCGCTTGTTTGCGAATGTGTCCGAAGTGCCATCGATTTGGGATTTTGCGGCTTAAATTGTTTGACAATTTTTGCCCACAACATACGCGCCGCACGCATTTTGGCTATTTCTTGAAAATGATTCATGCCTATACCCCAAAAAAATGATAAACGCGGGGCAAAACGGTCAATATCCATACCCGCTTTGAGTCCGGTGCGAATATACTCCAATCCGTCAGCTAAAGTATAAGCCAGTTCTATTTCGGGGGTACCGCCGGCTTCTTGAATATGATAACCGGAAATACTGATTGAATTAAATTTAGGCATATATTTCGCCGTAAATTCAAAGATATCGGATATAATTTTCATCGATGGCGCCGGTGGATAAATATAGGTATTTCGCACCATAAATTCTTTGAGTATATCATTTTGAATAGTGCCTGAAAGTTGTTGTAAATCAACACCTTGCTCTTTTGCCGCAACAATATAGAAAGCCATAACGGGCAATACGGCGCCGTTCATGGTCATCGATACGGACATCTTGTCCAACGGAATACCGTCAAAGAGAATTTTCATATCTTCGACCGTATCGATTGCCACGCCGGCTTTACCGACATCTCCTTTGACACGCGGGTGGTCGGAATCATATCCGCGATGCGTCGCCAAATCAAAAGCAACGGATAATCCTTTTTGTCCGGCAGCCAAGTTGCGTTTGTAAAAAGCATTGCTCTCTTCTGCCGTTGAAAATCCCGCATATTGCCTGATTGTCCAAGGACGACGTACATACATAGTTGCATAAGGTCCGCGTAAAAATGGCGCAATACCGGCAACAAATCCTTCATGCGGATATTTAGATTTATCTCGTTTTGGTGTTTCTATTTTAAGTGATTGAAAATTTTTTCTTTGTGATGCCATAATCGAGTAAAATCTTTGAACAAATATAATAAAATAGTTGAAAGTGGAAAGTTAAAAAGTTGAAAGTTTTTAGTGGAAAGTGGAAAGCGGTAAAATGGAAAGTGCAAATTGGATAAGAGATGAGGGATAATTGAATATTGAGAATTGAAAATGAATACTCTGTG